>JAGIAQ010000153.1 GCA_017744795.1 Niabella sp.
CAGGCCATGGCTATTCTAACAAAAGAAATTTCTAAATCGAACGGGATCGAAAAACTTGTTCAGGAGACTAATATGAACAAAGGTTCGGCTCAGATGATAGTCGGGCAAATCTTTCCTAAGTTTTTCAATGGTGAGAAATTTACAAGGACATTGAACGTACAGTTGTTTGATGATTTATTGAGTTTTTTTCTTGAAGATTACGGTGTTGAAAGGCTTCAGATAAGTCTTTCAGCATTAAAAAAGCATATTGATTATATTCAAGCCAAGGGAGATCCAAAAATAAAACTAAGAAAGGTGTATCAAAAATATCTTGACTTAGCTGACAGTTCCGACAGGGGAAACGCTGATTCTGATGTGGATGAAAAAGAACAAACTGAAATCGCAAATTTTTACAAAAATGAGAAGAACAGAACTGAGTTAATAAGTGAGCTGAGAAAAAGCCAGGATGCTGATGACGAAGAAGTAATTATCAACCTCAAAAAATTTAAAAGAAATAATAAGACCATTGCTTTGATAAAGATGCTGCGGGATTTTGAGTGTCAGATCTGTAAAACATCAATAATGAAAAAAGACGGTTCTAAATATATTGAAGCGGCACATATCACTCCGAAGCATAAAAAGGGAAAGGAAACGGAGAGTAATATTATTCTTTTATGCCCTAATCATCATAAGGAGTTTGATTACGGAAATTTATCGGTCATAGAACACACAGACGAAAAACTGCTTTTTTCTTTAAACGGGAAGACATATAAATTGAATTTGCAAATAAAATAATTCAATATTAACACTGGTTATTGTATGCTATTGCCATTCCCTTTTTTCGAGCTAACTTGCCCTTATGGCCGACGTGCACAATAAAGCCACCCGCAGTTATAATATGAGCCGCATCCGCAGCAAGGATACAAAGCCCGAGATGCTGGTGCGTAAATTTCTTTTTGCCAATGGCTTCCGCTACCGCCTGCATAATAAAAAACTGCCCGGCAAGCCCGATATAGTACTGCCCAAATACAAAACCGTAATTTTTGTACACGGCTGTTTCTGGCACGGCCATCAAAACTGCCGGTACTTTAAAATTCCGCAAACCCGGACACAGTGGTGGACCAATAAAATCGACGGTAATATTGTCAATGACCAAAAAGCGGTAAAAGCTCTTAAAGGAGCAGGGTGGAAGGTGATTGTAGTATGGGGTTGCGAACTGAAACCGGATAATAAGAACACTACTTTATCCGGTCTGAAAGAAGCAATAACGGGTAAATAAAACCTTGCAGTTCCAAATAACAGAACAAAAACGGGAGTTAATTACCGCTGTCCAGCCATTTTAAAACTTCTGCCTTGTTCATTTTCATCCGGTGAATGTGGTCGTGGTCAATATTGCAAACGGTAACCAGGTTTTCTTCTGTGTTCCCGCCCCTTTCCACATGGTAGTCCAGGTGGTGCAACTCAAGAAATTGCCTGGGGTCTTCCGGCCTGCGCTTAGCGGTGCTCCAGCCGCATTTCCGGCAACGATATTGGTCCCGTTCCAGCACTTTCATTCGTGTAATATCATCAATTTTCCTGTCGTGTTGTTCTGCCTGCTTGTCCTCTTCAAGCATATACACACCTACCGGTAATTCAGGCATACCGGTATTTCTTGTTTTTATGGGCCAGCCTTCTTCGGTTCTCAGCTCTCTTACCCGCCTTGCCCATTCTTTGGCATCTTTGGCAAGGTATGAAAGCTCTTCTCCTGTAATATTCCTGCCCGTATTCTTCCTGAAATATTCCAGCAGCTTGTCTTTAACTGAAATATTTTTTCTCCGTATTTCATTGCTGAGGTTCCAGCGGAAGGCTGCTTCTCTGTCCTGGCCGGAGCTTAGAAAAAAATACTGATCTGCCTTCATCTGCGCTACTTCTGCTTCCGGCCCGTCCCATTCGCCTGCTTCAACCATCAGTGCAACTGTTTTCCCGCTTAAAACCGGCCAGCCGAACTCGGTTCTCAGCTCTCTTATCCGTCTCTGGTAGTCTGTAATGCCGGAAACAACAAGGAGCTCTTCACTGTCAATAACAGTTTCCGGGTAGCGTTGAAAATATACCAGGATACGGTCCCGTGACGCCATTTTTTCACCATCAGGTATAATGTTAATCCCGAACCTGCGCAAAATGTGAAAGGCCGGTATCAGCGTAAGTACATGCCTGCGAATGTCGTATTCCTCTGCAAGAGTCAGGGCAGTGAAATTTTCAATCAGCTTTGTAAGGTTTTCCTTAGCTTCAGACGGATCAAAGGTTAATTGCTTCTTTTTTCGGGACATTCTTCGTTTTTGAATTTGTTTTTATGCCTTTTCCGGACCCGTTAATTCCGGCGGCTTTACCGGCGGCCTCTGTGGTTGTAAAATGATTATATACGGTTTCGGCAATCTGTTTTGCCATTTTTACCGCTACGGCGTTGCCTATTTGCCGTGCTATTTCTGTTTTGCTTCCTTTAAACACAAAATTGTCCGGAAATGTCTGAATCCTTGCCGCTTCCCGGTGGGTAATAGGACGGTGCTGCTGGGGATGCAGGTACCTTCCTTTTTCAGGCTTAAAAAATTCGGTACGTATGGTTACAGACGGGCGGTTCCACCATAAGCGGCCGAAAAGATCCGTGCCGCCGCTTGTTTTATTAATCCAGCATTGCGGCGTCAGCTCCGGCGCTATCCGCTGCAGATCAAAGCGGTTCATTCCTTCGTCCGGTATAGCCCGGTAGCGCTGTAAGCTCAGCGCGGTAGGGTTCCTGCCGAAATGCAGCGTTTCCGTTCCTGCACCCGCTCTTATTTCCGTTCCTACGGGTTCCGGCAGGTCCCCGATGGCTTTACGAAGCGTAACCCACGGCAGCGCGTTTTCAACATATAAAGAGGGGTCTTCCTTTTTTTTGCCGTTGGGGTCACGATGGGTACGCACCGGCGGAAAAATACCGGGTTTTCCTTTTTTTGATCCCATAATAAAGGCCCTGGTCCTTACCTGCGGTACCCCGTAATCAGCAGCCACCAGTTTGGCGGCTTTTATTGAAAACCCCAGTTTCCGGGCTTTTTTCTCTATTTCCCTGAATTCATCAGAGGCCAGCAGCTCCGGCACGTTTTCCATTACAAAAACAGAAGCGCCCGATTTTTGTACAATATCCATAAACGGCAGCCATAATGCTTTCCTGGGGTCAAGCTCCCGGTTTTTGTTCAGCAGGCTGAAGCCCTGGCAGGGTGGCCCCCCGATTACGACATCTGCCTGCGGAATCTTTGTCTTCGGGTTGTTCAGAATGTCAATAATATCGCCGTGCACGCAATGGTTTCCGAAATTGGCATTATAGGTAGCTGCCGCATCTTTATTAAAATCATTCGCCCAAACCGTTTTATAAACCGGTTTGCCTTTTGCATTTTTTACCTGGGTAAAGCCCAATGAAAACCCGCCGGCACCTGCAAAAAGGTCTATAACTTTCAACTGCATATCTTATTCCTGGTATTTATATCAAAACTAACCAATTACCGGCAATTAAGTTCACCGTACTACATTCATTATGTGGTTATTTACCATAAACTCAACGTTACTTAAAAGCAAATGCAGTTCAAGCTATCAGTCTCATTTTTGCCTTTTATCAATACTTAATAACTGTGTTCTGAAGTATACCGCCTTTCAGAACACAGATAAATAGCTTTGAAGATGGAAATCAACAAACTGGTGGGGCTCCGTATTGCAGATCTCCGGGCAAAAAAAGGATTGTCCCAGCAGCGCTTTGCTTATGAGGCTGAGGTGGAACGCTCTTACCTGAGCCGGGTGGAAAAAGGTGAAAAAAATATTTCGCTGAAAACTTTCGGTAAAATTATAGCCGCCCTGGGGGTGTCGTATGAAGGTTTTTTCAATCAAAAAGAGCTGGAGGGGCTATGTCAGAAAAACTAACTTTTATTGATCTTTTTGCCGGGGCCGGGGGGCTGTCGGAAGGTTTTATAAGGGCCGGGTATGATCCCGTTGCCCATGTGGAGATCGACAAAGCCGCATGTAACACATTAACTACCCGTACCGCGTTTCACTATCTGAAAGACACAGGAGGTTTTAAAACTTATAAAGAATATTTGAGGGGTGCCGTTTCAAGGGATGATCTGTATAGGGATATACCGAAAGAATTGCAGGCTTCGGTGCTTAACTATGCTATCGGGCCTGAAAATAATGCTGCTATTTTTTCGACCATTGACCGGCTCATTTATGACAAAGGCATTCAAAACCAGGTTGACCTGATCATTGGAGGTCCTCCCTGCCAGGCATATTCTCTGGTAGGCCGGGCGCGTAGCGAAAACGGTATGAAAAAAGACCCGCGGAACTATTTGTACAAACAGTACACAACGTTTCTGGAAAAATACCGGCCCAAAATGTTTGTGTTCGAAAATGTGATCGGTTTAAAGTCTGCCAAAAACGGGGCCTATCTGCGGGATATGGAAAGACTTTTTTTTCAGAAAGGGTATAAAATGCAGCTGTTTACACTGGAAGCCAACCGCTTTAATGTATTGCAAAAGCGCAGACGGGTGATCATAATTGGCTGGAGAGGTGATTTTGCACCAACCCTCCCGGATCTGGAGGGAATGAATCTGTATACGGGGAATAAGGTTGCCAGTGTTTTTGATGACCTGCCGCCATTAAATGCGGGGGATGGGGTAGACAAATACCAGCGTTATGCGGGGGGAGCTAACAGTTACTTATCGGCCGCCGGTATCCGCAACGGTATTAAGGAGCTTACCCAGCATATAGCCCGGCCGCATACGCGCCAGGATAAGGATATTTACAGGATAGCCGTGGAGCAATGGAACAATGAAGGGAAGCGGCTGGATTATAACGACCTGCCGGCTGGATTAAAATCGCATAATAACAGGGCGTCATTTGTTGACAGGTTTAAGGTGGTGGCGGATAATCTCAATTATTCCCAAACCATAGTGGCGCACATTTCTAAGGACGGGCATTATTATATTCATCCGGATATTGAGCAAAACCGTTCCATATCAGTAAGGGAGGCGGCGCGCCTGCAATCCTTTCCTGATGATTTTTATTTTGAAGGAATAAAGCAGGAAGGCTCCAGAACGGCAGCATTTAAGCAAATTGGTAATGCAGTGCCACCTGTGATGGCCTTTAAAATTGCTGAAGAAATTAATAAAGTCTTATGTCAGAAATAGTAAAAAAGGAAAATGGCGATAGAATCATTGAGCAACCATTTAAGGCGAGAGCAAGGTTACTGCCGCAACTGGGAGATATGCTTATTAAAAGTGAGGATGTCGCTTTTCTGGAGCTAATCAAGAATGCCTATGACGCAGATGCGGAGGATGTAAATATATTGATGGAAAAAGTTACAACTCCGGATGAGGGAATTATAATAATCGAAGATGATGGCACCGGAATGGATGTGGACATTATTTTAAATGTGTGGCTGGAGCTTGCCAGCAATTATAAAACTCAGAAAGTTGAAAGATCAGAATTGACCTCAAAAGGGCGGCTGCCTATTGGAGAAAAAGGGATTGGAAGGTTAGGAGCTCACAAACTCGGCAATAAGATCCAGCTAATCTCAAAAAAGAAAAATGCGAAGGAGGTTCACGTAAATATAGACTGGCGTGAGTTTGAAAAGGGCGATTATCTTGAAAATATACCGATTAAGGTTGTAGAAAAGAATACCCCGGAATATTTTACAAAAAAGGAACACGGCACATATATAGTTATTACAGACTTCAATAAAAAAACAAGATGGGAGCGCGGGAAATTCAGGGAAATACAACGAGTGATAACATCTTTCACAAGTCCATTTGAAGAAACAAGTGAGAACTTTAAGCCGAAACTGGAAATTTTAGATCATACTGATTGGCTCGATGACATAATTACGTGGGAAGATATAAAAGACTTTGCAATTATACACTTTGATGTTGAAATGGAGCAAAAGGAGATTGTAAAATTCCATTACAGCTACCATCCATTCAAGGTCTTCGAAAAGGCTATTCCAAGGGAAGTTAAATACGGATTTTTTCAAGAAGAAGAGACCGGCGAAACAAAGTTTTTTAACGATAAAATTGTAGCTGCCAATAAAACAGTACTTGAAGATAGTAACAATCCCCATCCAGTTGATATCAGTAATTTAGGGAAAATAAAATTCAAAGGATATATTTTTAACCTGGAAGCTTTTGTTATAAAAGACACCGTAAGTGATAAAAAGGGGCTTAAAAAATATCTAAAGGAAAATAGCGGGATAAAAGTTTATAGAGGGACAGCTCCTGCCCCAAACAGTGCAACCAGCTATAGCAGGGTTTATAATTATGGAGAGCCGGGAAACGATTGGTTGGGGTTGAATTTGAAAAGAGTAAATTTTCCATCTAGTATTAGCAATAATTTGATTGTAGCCGGAGTGTTTTTAGATAGAGAAGATACCAAAGAGTTGAGAGAAAAAACTGATCGGCAAGGCTTTATTGAAGATGAAAATTATATTAAATTTAGGAATGCAATTAACCACTCAATAAGCGTTGTTGATATATTTCGAAGAGCTGATACCAAAGCACTAAGAGATTTGTATGGCCCAAAAGGAGAAGAAGAGCCGGTTGTTTCTTCAATAAATAAATTAAGAGATCTGATTAATGAAAAAGTTACCGATAAACCTTTAAATACCGCTATCAATAAGTATATAGATGATATTGAAAACAGCTATTCAACAATACAATCGAATCTTTTAGCATCCGCAAGCGCAGGACTGGGGCTGGGAATCGTTTTGCATGAAGTTGAAAAAATAATCAAGGAGCTTCTGCTAATTGTAAAAAATGAAGAAAGCGGTAATGTTGCTGAACTTATAAGACGATTAAGCAAACTTGTAAAAGGATATTCTGAGATTTTTAAGACTTCCGGTCGAACTGATATTGAATTGTATAAAGTAATTGATGATGCTCTGTTTTCAGTTGAATTTAGATTAAGGGCGCATGAAGTGGAGATAATTAGAAAATATAAAGAGTCGAATATCAAAGTTAATGTAGCAAAGGGATTAATTGAAGGTATTATTATCAATCTGGTTGATAATTCTATTTATTGGCTAGAAGTGGCCAAAAATGAATATAAAACCATTGAGACTAAAAAAATATTTATTGACATAGTTGAAAATAATCACAGTACCGATATTGTCATTGCGGATAACGGTACAGGTTTTCTACTAAGTACAGAGCTTTTAATTCAACCATTTGTAACAGCTAAAAAATCCGGGATGGGCTTGGGTTTGCATATAGCCAATGAAATTATGACGGCTGATGGCGGGCGGTTAGAGTTTCCTGATTTTAATGATTATGAAATACCCGTGGAATTTAGTGGTGGTGCCGTAATCAGTCTTGTATTTCCAAAATAACGTTATGCAGCAATATTTCAAAACGGGGAAAACTATTATCATTGATGACCAATATGATGAAGCCCGCCCTCTCATGGATGCCCTTTTAAGAAGTCAGATTCCCTTTTTTTATACTGAGGGTAAGCCAAATTCATCCTTTCCTTTGCCAAACATTGATCCAAAAGATGCTCAATATTATAATCTTGTCTTTTTAGACCTGAATTTAGATTTCAAGTTTGCGGGCGGGCAAATAGGGGGGGAGACGGATGAAAAAACGTTTAAAAGTACACATGCAAAACTCTTAGATACTATAATTAAAAATAAAAACAGAAGCTTTATTCTTGTTATATGGAGTAATGAAGAAGAAAACTATGCAAATGAGTTTTTAAAAATATTTGAGGAGGGGGAGAAATACCAAACTAAAAAAAAGCCATATAAAATAATATCATTA
>JAGIAQ010000154.1 GCA_017744795.1 Niabella sp.
AAAACATGAAATTCAAAAGCATACTTTTAATTTTTTTTGCTGCAACAATAGCTGTTGTAACAGGATTTACATCGAAAAAAAATTATCAAAAGGGCAAACCCATTCTGATTAAAGATTCTACGGGTGCTGTTAGAGTTGCGACCACTATTTGGCAAAATATTTATGGCCCGGAAATTATGAAAGAACAGCCATTTAAAGCATTTCAGATAAATGATTCTATTTGGGCCGTTCGATCTACTTTTAGCTTTGGGGATTTGGGTGCTCCTAAAAAAGGAGGAAGTGCATATATTGAATTAAACAAGTATACCTGCGAAGTATTAAGAGTAACCAAAGGAAAATAAGGTAGTGGCAAAACACCAAGGATTGTTTGGTTTTGTTGGTGACCGCCATAGCCACAGGAAATACACCATTATGAAAAGCAATTAAAATAGACAAATAATCAATAGTTCTGCCAATATTTATATTATTAAGATAATAACGCAGATTTTTCCATAGATTTTACGCCGTCGTTGGTGTTGAGCAGTGGCAATTGAAAGGGCGAAACACCAACGGTATGGTTTTGCTGTTGGCCGCCATTGCTTCGGGCCATGTACAACACCACTAAATTAAAAATGAAAATAAAAGGGCAAATAATTCTTATTTAGGTCGATAAAAGCGTATTTACCTGTCCAACCAACAGTTATAATAATTACAAAATAACGCAAATTTTTCCATAAATTTAACCGCACAAAAAATAGTGAATGATCAAATAAAAAGCGAAATAAAAATATATTAACCAATTAGCGTTGCTAACAGTTTCTTCTGTAGTAAAACTTCGGAAATTTTTAAAGAGAAAGAAACGGTTCAGGGACGCGCCCGTAAGGGTGCGTCTTCTTGCTGTTTTCTATTCTCTTGAGGCATCCGAAGTGCCGACTACAGGTAGAACCCAAGCGGAGGATTGCACCCCCTTTTTTTCGCCGTTGGCAGGCTCAAACGCAAAGCCAATGGCCATAAAAAATATTCTTACAGAAAATTCTGACATAAAACCCAACACCGAACTGCTGCAAACGCTCAAAGCTGCTGTTCCACAATATTTTGATAAGGACGGGAATTTTAAGGCGGATAAATTTGCCGCTGAACTTAAGGAGAACAACATTTCTGAAGCCAGGGACGGCTACCGGCTAAGCTTTGTGGGAAAGGATTATGCGCGTCTGCAAACAGGACAGACCAGCGAAACCATGATCGTGCCGGATAACGCCCACAACAGCCGCCCCGAAAATGCAAACAGCCAAAACGTATTTATAACCGGCGATAACCTGGATGCGCTGCGCCACCTGCAAAACGCCTATGCCGGTAAAATAAAAATGATCTACATTGATCCGCCGTATAATACGGGGAAAGAATTTGTGTATAACGACCAATTTGAGTTTTCCGATGAAAAATTAAAAACAGCGCTTGGTTATGGCGATGCAGAAATAAACAGACTGAAAAGCCTGCAAGGCAAAAGCAATCATAGTGCCTGGCTTACATTTATGTACCCTCGAATGAAACTGGCTCAAAAGCTCCTGACCGATGATGGGGTAATTTTTGTAAGCATCGACGATAATGAGCAAGCCAATCTGAAGTTATTGATGGATGATATTTTTGGGGAGGGGAATTTTTTGGCAAGTGTAATTTGGCAACACAGTATTCAACCAAAAGGATATGGAGGAACTTTTTCGGTTCATCACAATTACACGATATGTTATCAAAAATCGACCTCTTTTACTTTGCAATCACTAGAAAGAACGGATGAGCACAATAGGAATTATTCAAACCCCGATAAGGACCCCAATGGTCCTTGGAGAGCTGGTGATGTGAGAAATGCACTTTACCGGCCCAATCTTATTTACGAGATTGTAACACCGTCAGGCAAACTAATTCATCCTCCTCGAAACGGTTGGCGATGGAGTAAAGAAACCATACAACGAAAGATTGAAACAGGAGAAATTGTCTTTAATAAAGAAGAAACAAAAATCACTCGTAAGATTTATCTATCAAATGTTGAAGGAAGGACTCCTGAAACTATTTGGTTTGGGAAAGAAGTTGGGACTACCCGAGACGCTTCCGAGGAATTAAAAGAACTATTTGATGAAAAATCGCCGTTTGATACTCCCAAACCTACTAATTTAATAAAAAGATTAATTGAATTATCAGATAATAAAACAGATATAATTATCCTTGATTTTTTCTCAGGCTCTGCCACCACTGCTCATGCCGTAATGCAACTCAATGCCGAAGATGGCGGTAACAGAAAATACATCATGGTGCAATGGGCAGAATCAACTAATCCGGAAAGCGAGGCACGTAAAGCGGGCTACAATACCATTGATGAAATCAGCCGGGAGCGCATAAAACGGGCCGCTGCAAAAATTAAGGAAGCTAAAAATGAAGAACAGCATAAATCAGACCTGGGCTTCAAACATTATCGTTTGGTAGCACCCGATATAAACACGATTGATAAAATTATCGAGTTTGACCCGAACACCAACAAACTCTTTGGAGATGATATGATCGAGCCATTTGCCTATCCGGCAACAAATACCAGCGGTTTGCAAACCATTTTACAAACCTGGCTTATACAGGATGGCTATGCGTTTAACACGGAAGTATTGGAAATAAAGCTGGCAAACTATGCTGCGCAGTATGTAAAACAAAGCGCTGTGTTGTATCTGATTGATAACGGATTTTCTCACGAGGCGTTGAAAGAATTGCTTAACAAAATAGGCAAAAATGAATTAGTGGTAAACACCCTTATTTTATACCCCTACAGTTTCAGTTTTGAACAAATGCGGGAGCTGAAAAATAATCTGAAAAGCAACCTGGAGCAACAAATAATGGTGATGGAACGCTACTAAAATGAAGTTAGATAAACTACAATACCAGCTTGATGCTGTTGAAAAAGCGGTGATCGCTATTGATGCAAAAAATGTTTCCCCCGACGAAAAATTTACCGCCAATCCGGTTTTAAAAACCGGGAAAGGAATCGACATAAAAATGGAAACCGGCACGGGCAAAACATATGTGTACACCCGCCTGATGCACGAATTGAAACAGCGATACGGCTTTTTCAAGTTCATCATTTTGGTACCAGGCGTGGCTATTAAGGAAGGAGCCAAAATGTCCATCCAGAGTTCCGACTGGAATAGCCATTTTCGCCAGGAATTTGCCAATCAAAGCATCAATTTGGGTATTATTAACGCGGGTGATTTTGAAAGCCGTAAAGGTAAACGCAAACAAATCCCCGAAAGTCTGCGCAGTTTTTGCGAAGGCTCGCGCAATGAAGAAAAAACCATACAGGCTTTATTGCTCAATGATGCCATGCTGGCCTCCAAATCGATGACAGCAAATGATTATGACAGCACTTTGTTCGGGTCCGTCAGCTCTCCCGTTGAAGGGTTGCGCAGCACAAGGCCTATTGTTATTATTGATGAGCCACACCGTTTCAATAAAGAAAATAAGGCGTGGAAAAACATAACCGGGGGATTGCAGCCACAACTCATTATCCGTTTGGGTGCAACCTTTCCAGAACGGATAATCGGCTCCGGACGAAATAAAACCACGGAAAAAGACTATGAGAATTTAGTGTATGATTTGAATGCCGTTCGCGCGTTCAATGAGGGATTGGTAAAAGGCGTGCATATAATGTATCCAGCCATTTCTGATACAACCACTTCGGAAAAATTTCGCGTAAAGGAAATTAGTAAGAACAGGAAAACAGTCACATTTGCCAATGGCAAAAGGAAGACAGAGGTGAAATTAGGAGAAAGCCTTTCGTTATTGCATACTGGTTTTGGCGGCATCACATTAGAACAGATCTCCTCTGCCAACTCAGCAATGCTTTCCAATGATATGGAGCTGAAACCGGAGTTGGATTTGTTGGCCAATGTGTTTGACTTCGGATATCAGGAGTTGCTTCTGAATCAGGCGCTCGATGAACATTTCATAAAAGAGAAAGAAAATTTTTATCGCCCGAAGGTCAATAACAACCCGCCGCGCATTAAAACCAACTCCTTATTTTTTATCGATAGTGTTGCTTCTTTTCGCGGTGAAACAAATGAATCCCGAGGCTGGCTAAGGGAAAAATTTGAGGAGCTTTTGGCAAAGAAATTAACGCAGGAAATAAAAACCGAAGACGGAGAATACAAGGCGTTTTTAGAAGCGTCTCTCAGAAACGTAGGCGATACGATTGCGGGTTATTTTGCCGAAGATACCGCCAAAAAAGGCGATGAGGCCATACAAAAAGAAGTAGACGATATTTTACGCAATAAAGAGGAAATGCTGCGGTTTAAAAATGAAGATGGCAGCTGGAACATCCGCCGGTTTTTATTCAGTAAATGGGCGTTGCGGGAGGGTTGGGATAATCCAAATGTATTTGTGATCTGCAAATTGCGCAGCTCCGGGAGCGAGATCAGTAAAATACAGGAAGTAGGACGTGGCTTACGCTTGCCCTTTGACGAAAACGGTATCCGCCAATCACAAAATACCGGAGAGGATTTCCGTCTTACCTATATAATTGATTTTTCTGAACGGGAATTCGCTAAAAAGTTGGTAGGTGAAATAAATAAAGATGGTGGTAATTTAATGGAAGGAAAAGTTACCGAAGAATTATTGGAGCTGTTGGTAAAAGCTAAATACGCCATAAGCATAGCCAAAGCCAAAGGGAAATTGCTATTGGATGATATTATTGACGAAACGGATAAGATCATCAATCCAGAAAGTTTTTTTGAACTTTTACCAGAAGATAGCGGCATTTTTATTAAAAATGGAGTTATAACGACCGACGATACGCCCAAGCGACCCACCATAAAACTCAACAAAAAAAATTTTGAGAAGCTGCGCGCACTTTGGAATGAAGTAACCCGGCGGTACGCATTACATTTTGAAAAAGTGAATGAAGAAGACCTGATAAAAGCATTAAATGAAGTGCTGAAAAAAAATGTGTTTGAAAAGCCATATGCGGAACTAGTTGGCGAAAGCCTGACAACAGGCAGCGAAGGTGTTCGTTTGATACGTGATGGGTTTAGATCAGTAAACAGCAGCTTAGGGGTACTACCCTATGGCGAATTTCTGAAACGCTTAAATAAACGAACCCATTTACCATTGAATTTGCTGCATACTTGTATTGTTGAAATAAGGCGGAGCAAAGAAACGCCTGGCGAATTGTTTAATATAAACTCTCTCGAAAATATTGTTGAGGGGTTCGATAAAAAGTTTGCGGAATTGTATGCAAAAAAATTTACTTATTCACCCCTCGATTATAAAGCAACAACAAGTATCTTAAAAAAAGAGAACGGAAAATTAGTTTTTGTAGACGAGCTGCCCCAGGGCGATGTAGGCAGCAATACAGCAAAGGATATTCTGAGAGATGAAGAAAATTATTTGTATGACAAATATGTTTATGATTCAGAAATAGAACATGAGGTGTTGAAAGTGAATCCTCCAAAAGAAGTGGTGGTTTACGGTAAATTGCCCCGCAGAAGCATAAAACTGCCAACCTATACGGGTGGCACCACAAGTCCGGATTTTGTTTACGCCATAAAAAAAGAGCATGCCCCTATTGAATTATACCTGGTAGTGGAAACCAAGAGTGAAAATATGCGCGAGTCAGACAAAAATGCAATAGAGTCGCAGCAAAAAGCGTTTGAAAAAATTCAGCATATCGAATGGCGAATGAGCACCAAAGTGGCCGATTTTGAAACGGATTTGAAAGAGCTGATTCAAGGGGATATTTAGCCTTACCCTATTACGCCATCGTTGGTGTTGAGCTGCGGCAGGTGAAAGGGTAAAACACCAACGGTCTATAAATAACCGATTTTTGTTGGTGCCGGCCATCGCGGCGGGGGCCATGCGCAGCGCCAGCAAAGGAAAAATGTTTAATTTTAGACGTTACCTTTAATATAGATCGATGAGCGCACTTATTTCAAAAGCACAAATATTAAAATTCAGCAGTGAAGGCTTGAACCTATTTCCAATGGGATCAAAATTGGGAAGTGATGTAAAGGTTAATTTAATAAATATAGATACCAGTACATTTGAAGGAGAGCTGGAATATAACCTCGCTTCAACGGGGCAGATCATAAGGATTTTGCGTATAAAAAGCTATCGATGATGAGATATAGGGTGCAGTGGACGAAAGATTTGCCGGTTAATATATACATTGGTATAATAAAGAAGAAGAAATCAAACAGATTGTAATTGATTGTGATTCATGTAACAGGGTACAATTGAAAAACGCTTTAGTTAAAATTTTTGGCAACCCGGTAGTAGCAAGCCAAGGATGTATTGGAGGAATAGATCATGAATCTTTCATCTTTACTATATCAGGTTTTGACATTAGACTCTCTGGAATAGATGGCAGCATTCGGTTCTACTATCCTGAAACTATAGAATATTGGCGAGAATTTATTGAGAAATGGGAAGGAGAATAAAAGAGTTGATGCCGTAGCTGGTTTTACATATAGGCAGTTGAAGGGCAAAGATATATAAATATTTTGTTGGTGCCGGCCATCGCTGCGGGCCATGCTCAACACCAACAAAGGCAAACAAAAAATCCCGAAATTACTCCGGGATCTTTGTGGTGTGGGCCGGGATCGATGCATCGGGGGAACCGGCGACTACAAAAATGATATCTGAAACTTTTCAAAGACCCTGCGGTTGAATGTTTCAAGCGCATTATTATCTGAACAAAGCATGCGCAGATATTTTTTAGATTTCATGGATTTGAGATAGGCCTCTATAATTAAAGCATCTGATCTGTTATTGAGTTTCCACGTAAGGACGGTCCTCCAATCATTAGTAAAAGAAGTACTTGCTTGTGTATAATGTTTTGAATTGTGCTGCAAGGTTCTTCCTGGTACATCCGAGGTTTCTCCAATGTAAAATCTATCATAGGCCGGGCTGTATAGAATGTATACAAAGTGCATAAAACAAAAAATCCCGAAATTACTCCGGGATCTTTGTGGTGTGGGCCGGGATCGAACCGGCGACACAAGGATTTTCAGTCCTTTGCTCTACCGACTGAGCTACCGCACCATTTTAGGATTTTGCTCCTAAGGGAGTGCAAAAATAGGGGTTTTACACAAAAACGGGAGCTTTTTGCACATTTATTTTTGACCTACATCCCGAATTCACTCAAAAATTTGATTCGCATGATCTTTAACTGCTCCCAGTTAAAATCATAGTCAGACAATTCTTCCTGCGCCAGTTGTAAAGAGGATGTTTCGCATCCTTTAAAATATTCAATGATCTCATCCTGTTCCTCTTCATCCAGCATTTCATCTATCGCATAGCCCAGGTTGAGCTTGGTGCCACTGGCGGCAATGGTTTCCATTTCTTCTAATAGCTCATTCATCTGCCAGCTTTTGTTTTTTGCAATGGTTTCCAGTGGAATTTTCTTATCGGTTTGCTGAATAATATAAACCTTATTCCCGCTTTTATTGACCACGCTCTTCATCACAAAATCATCGGGCTTTTCAATATTGTTATCTTCCACATACCGGGAAATCAGCTCCACAAAAGGTTTACCGTAACGGATGGCCTTACCCTTGCTTACCCCCTGGCATTTTTCCAGTTCGGCGGTGGTGGTGGGGTAAAGAGTTGCCATATACATCAATGAATTTTCAAGGAAAATTACAAAAGGCGGCAGGCTCTTTTTCTTTGCTTCTTTCTGCCGCAATTCTTTCAACATTTCAAATAAGCGTTCATCGGTTGCTAC
>JAGIAQ010000155.1 GCA_017744795.1 Niabella sp.
CGGTGTATTAGATCTGCTTAAAATCAGCGGGAAAACGGTGCCGCGGTAATTGAACGTCCCGCATTTCCGCCTTCCCGGCTATTATTTTGCTTTTATATCATCTTCATACTTCTTTCCACAAAAGAAGTCAATGCAGGCCCGGTCAGCATTCCCTGTGCCAGCAGTGCGAGATCAAATGCCTGCTGCGCCAATGCGTTGCGGGTATCGCCATTTGTTTCAGACAGGATCTTTGTTACCAATGGATGATTCGCATTGACAGCTACTTTATACCGGTCGGGCATCGAGCCATAAAAGCTCATACCGCCGCCGCCCAATGCTGCCATATCTTTCATCCGGCGCATAAACTCATCCATAGTTACCGTTACCGGCATCGCCTCCGGCGAAAGGTTTTCAACCGTCACCTCCATGCCGGGTTGCGTGATCGCTTTTTCGTAAATATCCTTTATTTCTTTTGTCTGCTCTTCAGATAAATTGCTGGCCACTTCCTCTCCTTTGTCAATCAGCTTTTCCAGCACATCGGCGTCCACGCGCTTGATCTGCGTTTTTTCAAGGTCCCGTTCCAGGTGACTGATGAAATGATTATCCAGCGGACTGTTCATCAACAGTACATCATAGCCTTTTTTATTCGCCGCCTGAATGTAACCATCCTGTCGCTCCGGATTCGGCGTGTACAGGTACACCACGTTACCATCCTTGTCTGTTTGGTTGGGCGCTACTTTTTCGCGGTATTCGCTCAAAGTGAAATAGTCCTTCTTCGTGTTTTCCAGCAACACAAAATCTTTGGCCCGCTCCCAGAACTTGGGATCACTGATGGAACCATATTTCACAAATATGCCGATATCGCCCCACTTTTCTTCATAGCTTTTGCGATCGCTTTTAAATAATTCTGCCAGCTTATCGGCTACTTTACGGGTAATATAGGTATTGATCTTTTTTACATTACTGTCCGACTGCAGGAAGGAACGTGATACGTTCAATGGGATATCCGGTGAATCGATCACCCCGTGCAACAACATTAAAAATTCCGGAACAATATCCTTCACCTCGTCCGTGATGAACACCTGGCGGCTGTATAACTGGATCTTGTTGCGCTGCAGCTCGATATCATTTTTAATTTTCGGAAAATATAATACCCCTGTCAAATGAAAAGGATAGTCCACATTCAGGTGGATCCAGAACAGCGGATCTTCACTGAACGGATACAGCTCTCTATAAAAATTAAGATAATCTTCTTTTTTTAGTTCGCCGGGCGCGATGGTCCAGATGGGAACGCCGGTGTTGATGATATTGGGTACCTCAACCTCTTTGTATTTCGGTTCCCCTTCTGCATCTTCACCATCCGGCTCGCTTTCGGTTTTTGTTCCGAACTGAACGGGCACCGGTAGAAATTTTGCATATTTTTTCAGGATGCTTTCGATGCGACCATCTTCCAGGAACTCTTTATTTTCATCGTTCACATAAAGGATCACCTCAGTGCCCCGGGTGGTGCGGGTGCCGGCGCTGATCTCGAATTCGGTGCTTCCGTCGCAGGTCCATTGGGCAGGCTCGGCGCCGGGCTGGTAGCTCAGGGTCTGAATTTCCACTTTATCGGCTACCATAAAGGCCGAGTAAAAACCCAGTCCAAAACGACCGATGATCTCAGAAGCATCTTTGGCTTCTTTGAATTTCTCCATAAACTCCTCGGCGCCAGAGAAAGCGATCTGGTTAATATATTTTTTTATTTCGTCTGCCGTCATGCCGATACCGTTGTCAGAAACGGTAATGGTTTTGGCCTCTTTGTCCACTTTTACCTGCACCAGGGGCGCTCCTATTTCGCCATGGAATTGCCCGAGCGATGCCAGGCGTTTTGCCTTTTGAATCGCATCTACTGCGTTGGAAACCAGCTCACGAAGAAAGATTTCGTGGTCGGAATAGAGGAACTTTTTAATTATAGGGAATATATTCTCTGTATGTATAGAGATGGAACCTTTTTCCTGAATCATAATTTATTTTTGTGAGGGGCATCAAATGCAATACCATAGCATTGTGATGGGTCATATTGTCAGTTTTTAGACGAACCTAACCGAAAGACGCCGGGCAATTATTCAGCCGGGAAGACGAAAAAGCGGGAAGACCGGACCTTTTAATTGCCTTAGCCTTACCGCCTCCACGCCTTCCCGGCCCAATAACGTATTATCTTATCTGAACAGCCTAAATATATCCAGTCCCAGGGCATAGGCCATCAAACCTAACAGCAATACCATCCCCACCATTTGGGCGTATTCCATAAATTTGTCGCCGGGCTTACGGCCGGTGATCATTTCGTAAAGCGTAAATAAAGCATGCCCTCCATCTAATGCAGGAATGGGCAATACATTCATAAAAGCAAGGATAATTGAGAACAGACCGGTCATCGTCCAGAAGCGCTCCCAATCCCAGGTGCCGCCAAAGGTTTTGCCAATGCTGATGACGCTGCCCAGGTTATCACTTACTTTATGTTCTTTGGATGTAAACAATAATTTAAGGTTTTCCACATATTCCACCAGGCGATTTACTCCATACCGTATCCCTGCGGGGATCGATTCGAAGAACCCGTATTTTCTTGTTTCAAACGAAATAAAGTCGATTCCCGGTTTGGGATAATAGCCCAGTTTACCCGCATCGTCAATAGTGGCTCCTACTTTTACTGAATCAGCATTATTGCGGATCACCGCCAGGGTTACCGTTTTCCCTTTGTAATTCCGCAGTTGTTTTGCAAAGTCGCTAAAATATTCCACCGGTTTGCCATCAATCCCCACGATCTTATCGCCTTTTAGTAATTCACCTGAGGTAAATTTAGCCTTGGACCGATCTACACTATCCACCACATTCGGGAATCGCACCGAAACGAAATTCTTCAGTTGATTTTTAGTCAGCTCGCTTAAAAATCCGGGAGGAAAACTAATAAGCGTGTCCTGCCCGTTCCTGTTCACGGTAAGCGTATTTTTTTCACTCAGCAGCAGTGCTTTCGGCAAATCGTCAAAATATTTTAACTCTTTATCGTTCACTTTCGTGATCAGATCCCCGTCCTTCAATCCCACTTTCAGCGCCATCGAATCGGCCGTAATACCATATTTCATATTCGCCACCGGCAATTTCTCTTCGCCCCATTTAAAAAGGATCATGGAAAAGATGATCAATGCCAGCACGAAATTGATAATGACACCTGCGAGCATGATGATCAGCCGCTGCCAGGCTGGTTTTGAACGGAATTCCCAGGGCTGTGCCGGCTGTTTCATGGCTTCCTTGTCCATGCTTTCGTCGATCATACCGCTGATCTTCACATAACCACCCAGCGGTACCCAGCCGATCCCGTATTCCGTTTCCCCGATCTTTTTTTTCCAAAGGGAGAACCAGGGGTTAAAGAACAGATAAAATTTCTCCACCCGGCAGCCGAACCACTTGGCCGTAATAAAATGCCCGAACTCATGTAAAGCAATCAGGATGGAAAATGACAAAATAAACTGACCCACATTGGCTCCAAATGCCGACCAGTTAAATGCTAATAAAACCATGTATTTGTAATATAATAATTTCTAATGTTCGCAAAGATAACCGTGAATAGTCAATAGTCCATGGTTCATAGTCCATGGGCTGCGTGCTTTATAATTCAATAATATCCGCCGCCAGGGTTCTGGCCTCGGCGTCGCTGTCGAAATAATCGGCGAGGGTGGGTTTCTGAATAAATGTAACCTGGTTCATTACTTTTTCAATAACATCCGTCATTTCCAGGAAACCGATCCGGTTTCTGAGAAATGCATATACGGCTATTTCGTTAGCGGCATTCATCACGCAAGGCAGGTTGCCCCCCTTTTCCAGCGCTTCCATGGCCAGCGCCAGGTTACGGAAGGTTTTGGTATCGGGTTCTTCAAAAGTGAGGTTATTCATGCGCTTAAAATCAAACCGCGGATGGTCGTTCTTTATGCGGTACGGAAAACCCATTGCATATTGTATGGGCAGCCGCATATCCGGCAATCCTATCTGGGCTTTAACGCTTCCGTCCTCAAACTGCACCATACTGTGGATGGCGCTTTGCGGATGGATCACCACATCGATCTGATCCGGTTCCAGGTTAAAAAGCCATTTGGCTTCGATCATCTCCAGCCCCTTGTTCATCAATGTTGCCGAATCGATAGAGATCTTGGCCCCCATCTCCCAGTTAGGATGCTGCAAGGCGTGCTCCCTTTTAACGTTCACCAGGTAGTTGGGCTTCCGCCCGATAAAGGGTCCGCCCGAAGCGGTGAGATATACTTTTTCAATTTTATTACGCACTTCGCCGATGAGACATTGAAAAATAGCCGAATGTTCCGAATCCACTGGTATAATGGGCACGCGGTTTTCCAGGGCCATATTCATAACAATATCCCCGGCCACCACTAATGTTTCCTTATTGGCCAGGCCAATGGCTTTGCCATTTTCAATGGCCTTGATGGTTGGTTTAAATCCTGCAAAACCCACGATGGCAGCCAGCATCAGGTCGTACACATCCATGGCAGCCACTTCTTCCAGTGCTTCCTCGCCGGCAAAAACTTTAATATCGGTTTCGGACAGTGCATCTTTAACCGCACCGTATTTGGTTGGGTCGCCAATAACAACAATATTCGGATTAAACGCAAGCGCCTGTTCTATCAGCAGCTCGTCATTTGAAAAAGCGGTGAGCACTTCTGCCGTAAAAAGATCCGGGTGACTTTGAATGACCTCCAAAGCCTGCCGGCCAATAGAACCTGTTGAGCCAAAAATGGCTATTCTTTTTTTTATCCGTTGTTCTTCCATTACTGTTTTTTACAAAGCGGCTAAGTTAAGCGCCGTTTTAAGAATAAAAAACCTAATTTTTTGCCCATTGCGTTAATCCGTCCGCTATTTTACGGTCGTTGCTCAGCCGCGGCACTTTATTTTGCCCACCCAGCTTGCCAATGGAGCGCATATAATCGATAAACCCGTTTTTCTTTACGGGGGTTATAATAAGCTTTTGTAAGATGTTTCCGGCGATAAGATCATCATAATAAGAATTTTTTTCGCGGAGGAACTGGTCGATCTGTTCCGAAAAGCGTTGCAGGTTTTCCGGTTCATTTTCAAACTCGATAAACCACTCATGGTAGGATCTTCCTTTATCGGTACTGATAAAAGGAGCAACCGTAAACTCGGTAATATGAATATTTTCGGCTGCAGCCGCTTTTAGCAGGCTGTATTCCACCTCTTCCCCTATCACATGTTCGCCAAAGGCGGATATAAAATGTTTGGTCCTTCCTGTAACCACCAGCCGGTAAGGATTCGTAGAAACAAACTTAACCATGTCCCCTATATCATAGCCCCAAAGGCCTGCATTACTATTGATGATGAGCGCGTAGTTGACGCCGGTTTCCACCTCGCCAAGCGATAATCTTTTAGGATGCTCCTTGCCGATCTCCTCCTGCGGGATGAATTCAAAGAAAATGCCGCTGTCCGTATTCAGTAATAATCCAGGTTCTGTCTGGGTGTCCTGGAAGGCAAAAAAACCTTCAGAGGCCGGAAAGGTTTCGATGCCATCTACTTTTCTACCGATGCTTTCGAATAATTTGGGCTTATACGGTTCAAAATTAACACCGCCATATACCATCACTGAAAAATCAGGGAACAGCTCTCCTACCGGCTTTCCGGAACGTTTGATCAGTTCATCAAAATACATCTGCATCCACGGGGGTATGCCGCTGATAAGGGTCATGCGCTGATTGATGGTTTCCTCCACTATTTTATTCAGCTTGGTTTCCCAGTCTTCAATACAGTTGGTTTCATATTCCGGCAACTGGTTTTTACGCAGGTAGCGGGGAATATGATGGTTCACAATGCCGCTGAGGCGCCCGGTAGGGATGCCGCCCACGCGTTCCAGCACGGGGGAACCGCTTAAAAAGATCAACTTCCCATCGGCGAAAACGGTATTCCCTGTTTCGGCCATATAACATAATAAAGCGTTACGCGCGCCATTAATATGGTTGCTGATTGAGTCTTTTGTAATAGGAATATACTTGGTGCCGCTTACGGTGCCCGAAGTTTTTGCAAAATAAATGGGCTGTCCGCGCCATAAAACGTTGTGTTTGCCGGCCTTTATTTCTTCTATATAATGCTTCAGTCCTTCGTAGCTCCGAACGGGTACGGCCTGTGCAAAATCTTTATAATCATTTATTTCGGTGAATTTGTGCTCTTTGCCAAACTGGGTGGTCTTTGCCGTTTTGATCAGCGACTTTAAAATAACTTCCTGGTCTTCCACAGCCGTCAGCATCCCTTTTTTAATATTTTTGGACACCATTGATGCAAAGGGTTTGGCCAGGAACGATTTGATTTTCATTGCATTAATCCATTTTATCTATGCCTGTGCGCGACAGGAACTACAAATATACTGTTTGTTTAAAGAGCCGGAATATATATTTGTAAGATCTGTTTGCGAAATTAAAAAATCTCCTTACCTTTGCCGTCCTAATTTTTAGACAATGATAGCAATTATTAAGGTAGCAGGTCAGCAATTTAAAGTTGAAAAAGATCAGACCCTGTTTGTACCACGTATTGAAGGCAAAACCGGCGAGGCTATAAATCTTGATGTTTTATTAGCACATGCCGATGGAAAATTATCTGTAGGTGGTGCTATTGCCACTAAGGTAAGTGCCGAGATTGTAGACCACATTAAAGGGGATACAGTTATTGCGTATAAAACAAAAAGAAGAAAAGGCTTTCACAAAAAGAAAGGCCATCGTACCGCTTATACCAAAATCAGAGTAACCGGTATTGCTTAATTATTGTTAACAGGTTGACAAGTTAAGGAGTTAATAAGTGAGCAACACTTAAAGATTCTTGGCTGATCAACTTTTAAACTTATCAACTTTTAAACTCATAGAAAATGGCACATAAGAAAGGAGAAGGTAGTGTAAAAAATGGCCGCGATTCAGAAAGCAAACGTTTAGGCGTTAAAATTTTTGGAGGCCAGCCTGCTATTGCCGGCAACATCATCATTCGCCAACGTGGTACAGAGTATCATCCCGGAAAAAATGTTGGCGTTGGTAAAGACTTTACTTTGTTTGCACTGGCTGACGGTGTTGTTGAATTCAGAAAGGGAAGAAAGAACAGAACCTTTGTTTCTGTTAACGAAGCGCAGGCATAATAAATGTCTTTAGCTGTTGCTACTGAATAAATTGTGGAAAAAAAATTTGGCAGGACTAAATAATTGTATAATTTTACGCCGACAACCCAATTTTTTTACTAAACATTAAATTCAAAAAAAATGGCAACAGCAAAAAAAGCAGCTCCTAAGAAAGCAGCAGCAAAAAAAGCTCCCGCTAAAAAAGCAGCTCCTGCAAAGAAAGCCGCTCCTGCTAAAAAAGCAGCAGCAAAAAAAGCTCCCGCTAAAAAAGCAGCAGCTAAGAAAAAATAAGAATTTAAATTTCTTATACGAATTGAAGCCTTCCTTACGGAGGGCTTTTTTTATTGCCCCCTCTTTCCTACTTTGCAGGTATGAACAACAGTGCCATTGCCGATCATTTCACCCTGCTCTCCAAATTAATGGATATACACGGGGCTAACTCGTTTAAGTCCAAGACCTACTCCATAGCCGCCTTCTATATTGAACGGCTGGAAGAACAGCTTGCTACTACCGATCGCAGGGAATACAGCAGCATCAAGGGTTTGGGC
>JAGIAQ010000156.1:0-3896 GCA_017744795.1 Niabella sp.
CCACTGTGCTGTCGGCGTCGGGCACATTGAATCCAAAATTGAAAAGCTGGGAAGGCTGCTGGATATTAAAGTGGTAAACGTGGAATGAGAAGTCTTCGGTCTGGCGTAATGCAATAACTCGGTTCAATAGCTGTGCAATAATAAAAGATCAAACGGTAATAAATACGGTTTTGTTATGGTGTTGAGTTGCGTACAACAAAATGAAAGGCTGAACCAAATTGAATGAAGAAAATGCTTTTTGTTTTGGCTTTTGTCTGGTACAAACGCTATTTTTGATTTGTTGATAACATTGATTGGTTATTTACTCAGGCGCAACAGCAAATGCCAAATAAACTGATACATAAAGATAAACATCTTTCAAGAATACAGCAGGTCGTTGCTTTTATCAGAAAAGGAATCGAAAAAGAGCAATTTAAAAATAATGATCAGTTACCTACAATAAATGTGTTCAGCGCAAGTTATGGGGTGGCGCGTGATACCGTGGAGAAGGCCTATGGGGTATTGAAACAAAGCGGCCATATCCGGTCCGTACCCGGCCTGGGCTATTTTGTTGAAGCAAGAAAAAAAGATCAGCTGCGCGTATTGCTTGTTTTAAATAAGCTTAGTGCGTATAAAAAAATCGTATATAATAGTTTTGTCAAAGTACTTGGGGATAAAGCCCGGGTAGATCTGCAGGTCCATAACTATAGTTTTAAGTTGCTAAAGGAGATCGTTGAATCTAAGATTGGCGATTACCATTACTATGCAATTATGCCTCATTTTGATGGGAAGTTAAAGCAGGCAGATCTTATTAAAGCGTTACAGAAAATACCGGAAGACGAACTGGTAATTCTTGACAAGAGGGTAAAAGGATTGAAGTGTAATTGCATTGAAGTGTTCCAGGATTTCGAAAAGGATATTTATAAAGTATTATTTTCCGCAAAAGAAGTTTTAGAGAAGTATCGGGAACTGTCAATAATCCTGAGGACGGATAGTTTGCATCCGAAAGAGATCATTGACGGCGCCAGAAAATTTTGTGAGCAAACCGGAAGAAAATTTAATGTAATACCCGGATTGGAAGAAGAAACGTTAACTCCTGGCAAGGTTTATATAGATACTTCTGAATCGGATCTGGCGATGCTTTTAAAGAAAGCAAAAGAACAGGGGCTGGAGCCGGGGAAAGACATTGGTGTTATATCCTTTAACGAGACCGCCTTGAAAGATTTGTTGAATATCACTGTTATTACAACAGATTTTGCGGCTATGGGGGCGAAAGCTGCGGAGTGTATTTTATATAACAAAAAGGAAAAAATCGCCAACCCGTTTTATATTATCAGACGGAGTTCTGTTTGATTTATGATTGTTAACTGCCCGTACAATATTCCCGATCGAATGAGATATTAACCGGAAACTGCCAATTACCCTAAGATAATAAATCAACCACAATATTGGAGTATTGCTCCTTTTTAAAAGTTCAGAAAAATTGTTCCTTACCACAGAGAGCCAGGGGGAATTAAAAAATAGAGTAGTGCCGGCAAAGCGTTTTTGCTCCCATTTTATAACTGCAACAATCAGGGTTCTAAACTCTTCAGCAAAAGTGATATACAATAAACATTGGATTACATATCGCGGAGCGCGGTGCTTTATTTCTGGCTGTATTGTGTAAGGGCTTGATAATTAATAATGTATGTGTTTTTTTTTTTCAGCCCTGTCAAAAGTGCATAAAAAAGCTGAATAAAAGGACGTCACCCTCTATTTGTGTACAGCCGCAGATGCATTCGAAAATCGAACATCTTTGGTGTTTTGTTTCCTGGGCTAAGAGCATTGTCAATATATTTGAGCCATCAATCCTTACTGATGTCTCCGAGATAAACATAAAGCCAATCAGACGTTGACTTGAACTGATTTTATAGCGAAGCCTTTGCGATTTTAGATTGATCAATAATTGATTAATTCCCCACAATGCATTTCTTAATTGTTATTTATAATAAGCCGGGCAGGCCGTAGAGCGCTCTTAGTACGCTTTTTAAAATAGTTGACTGTCTGCTTACGAGGATCATGAAAATAATCCCACCTCGCGGCACAAATGACTGTAAAAATAAGGGACCATTAGTTGGCGAAGGTTTTTAGCCCCGGATCATAAAAAAGGGAGCGCAATGGCACTAAAAGTCATTTTTCCCTCAACAAGCTGCTCCTTTGATAGCGCTAAGCTCGGTTTTGCCAAATTGTTTTTTCTAATTTTCACTAATATGAATAACAGAGCGTAAAAAAAACTGTAAAAAAAGCAATTACCTTTAGGGGATTTTTTTATTTTTTGTACCCTTGTTTAATAGGGGACTATTTTACATATTTAACGATTGCAGGCTTTGGAGCACAATATTAACATACAGATCTTATTGGAGCAGATAGCTGTATTGGATGACAAA
Organism: Niabella sp.; assembly: GCA_017744795.1. Classification (GTDB taxonomy): domain Bacteria; phylum Bacteroidota; class Bacteroidia; order Chitinophagales; family Chitinophagaceae; genus Niabella. The sequence goes on from JAGIAQ010000156.1 coordinate 2,406, forward strand.
CTGGCATTTGAAAGGGTATTCTATATCTATTTTAAAAAACTGCACCGGTTTGCTGTTGCCATCGTAAAAGACCGGCAGGCGGCTGAGGAGGTAGTGTCCGATGTGTTCGTATACCTCTGGAAGAACAGGAGCAAACTTCTGGAAATAGAAAATCTGAATAATTATATCTACATAGCTACTAAGAACATGGCGATACGACGCAGAACAAAACTGAATGCAACCCGAGAGTTCAACGTGGAAGAAATAGCTATAGAGCCGGCAGTATTGGACGCCAACAGCCCCGAACAGCTGTTTCTTAATAAAGAGTTGACCAGGCGATATGAAGCCGCTATCAATGCACTTCCCGTTAGATGTCAGACAATATATAGGCTCGCGAAACAGGATGGGTTACGCTATAAGGAAATAGCAGCGATTTTAAATATCTCGGTAAAAACGATCGATGCTCAAATGGCTGTAGCATTAAGAAAAATAACACAGGCTGTGCGGTTTGTGACCGAAATTAGATAGCAGCGCATTTTTCTAAAATAAAAGATTTATGTTAAACTCTAGAATATGGCAATTAAGTGCACGAAAACTGACTCAGGACGCTACGCTTGAGGAGCTGCAGGAGCTGGAGCAGCTGCTGAGGGACCATCCCGAGCTGGCAACTCAGCTTGAAATGCATAGCTTTTATTTTAATGCTCGTGAAACTACTGAGAAACAGGATCCGGAAATAAAAGAAGCCTGGGGGCGTCAGTTGCAAACAATGAAAGAAGTGGCTCCTGATGTGTTCAGAGATGTATACCTATCAGAAATTCCGAAAAAGAAAAAAAGAAGCCTCTTCTGGTATGCTGCTATTTCAGGTGTAGTCGTTCTGGTGTTCGGTTATATGATACTACAGCACCCCTTTACTAAAGAGCAGGCACCGTCAGAACTGCATAATATGGCTATTGAATCGGGAAATACACGGCATGAAGTAATCCTGCCCGATGGCTCTAAAGCGATAATGAATAAAAACAGCCATATTACCCTGAGCAAAGATTTTGGTAAATCAAACAGGGATCTTAGACTCGAGGGGGAAGCGTTTTTTGATGTGGTGCATGATGCGCAAATGCCTTTTACTGTACAAGCGGCGTCCATACAGGTGAAAGTTTTGGGCACGGCGTTTAATGTACGGGCTTACACGGATGAACACCTGGTGCAGACATCACTTATCAGGGGCTCGGTAGAAATAACGGATAAAATAAATAAAAAGTTGTTGATCAGGCTTAAGCCTAATGAGAAAGTTTCCATACAACTCCATGAGGCTGCTAATCCTTCTGTTCCGGAAGATATCGGGCCGCTGCTTAAAATGGAACCCCTTTATAAGGAGGAGTTAACGGGCACCATACCGGAAACTGCGTGGATGCAGGATAAACTTATGTTTAATAGCGAGCCAATGGAAGAGGTAGCCAAAAAACTGGAGAAATGGTATAATGTATCCATTATAATAGACAATAGGAGGCTTAAAGA
>JAGIAQ010000156.1:3906-7623 GCA_017744795.1 Niabella sp.
GCTTAAAGAAGAGCGATTTACAGGCGAGTTTGAAAAGGAAACTATTGGGCAGGCGCTAAGGGCTCTGCAGGTTACTTATCCGTTTCAATATACAATCACCGGTAAAACGGTGACCATTAAATAAATGACATTGACCAGAACTATTGCGCTTGCAAATGACATTTACAATCTTATCGGCAAAAAATAAAAAATAACTAAAAAGGAGATGCGGTAACACCTCCTTTGAAGTAACAACGGAAAACCATTATTACTCACTTTAACTACTATGCAAGTTATGCAAAAATCAGCACTCAGGCAAGGCTGCTCCTGCTGGCGGCCTCATGTAAAATTGTTTTTAATTATGAAAATTATTGTGATCCTGCTAACTGTTGCTTGTTTACAGGTCTCCGCAACCGGGTTCTCCCAGGAACGGATCACTTTGTCAATGAAAGACGCCAGCTTTAAGGACGTGCTGACCCAGATTCAGAAACAGACCTCCTACCGATTTATTTATCATGACAACGCTCAGTTAAAAAAAATAGGAGATGTAAACATTGATGTGCGAAATGTAACCTTAGGGTATGTAATGGACGCATTGCTGCAAAATTCAGGGTTTACTTATTCGGATCTTGGAAACGGACTGATGGCGATAACAGCCACCGAAAAACAGGACCGGCTGGTTACCGGAACGATTACCAATAGCAAAGGAGAAGGATTGGCAGGAGTATCGGTACAGGTTAAAGGAAGTGCTTTGGGCGTCACTACAGATGCAAAGGGGCAGTTCAGTATGAATGTGCCTGAAAATGCGGTACTGGTTCTGTCGGCAGTGGGCTACTTAACAAAAGAAGTGCCTGTTGGTACGGCCAACAATATAAACGTGATGCTGGAGGTTCAGGAAACCAAGCTGGATGAAGTGGTGGTGGTCGCCTATGGGTCAGAATCCCGGCAAACACAAACCTCCGCCGTTGCAAGTATAAAGGCATCGGATATCCAAAATATCCCCTCTTCACAACTTTCAACCAGCCTTGCGGGCAGATTACCCGGAGCCATCATTGTGCAGAACTCAGGCTTTGTAGGCGCCAATGCTTCTATCTCCGTCCGGGGATCCAGTACTGCGGCGTTATATGTAATTGATAACGTAGTGAGCGATAAATCGCAGTTTGATGTATTGGATCCCGGGGAAGTTGAATCGATCAGTATATTAAAAGATGCCGCTGCTGCGGCTATTTACGGGGCGCGGGCTTCCGGTGGCGTAGTGGTAGTAAAAACAAGATCGGGTAAAAAAGGAAAGACGGCTTTTAATTATCGCGGAATGCTTTCGACCAGTCGTACCATGAATCCCCTGCAGGACTGGACGGCGGAACAGGAGCTGATCTTCCGGAATGAAGTGGCCACCAACCAAAACCGGTTAAGCGCCAGTCCCAACCCCAACTTCCAGGTACCCTTCAACCAGGCGGCACTGGATTATGCAAAGACCCTGCACTACCAGAGCCTTAATGATATTTTATGGAAAAACCCTTCCTCCCAACAGCACAGTATTGACGCTTCGGGAGGCGGCGACAATGTGACCTATTTCTTTTCGGCGAATTATAACAACAATAAGGGAAGCTATAGTAATACCAATTTTGACAAGTACACGTTAAGGGCAAAGGTAGATGCCAATGTATCCAAGAACCTGAAAATAGGGACGAATCTTAGTTATAACCGGCGCTATACCGATCGCTTTTACTGGCCTTACGACGGAGATAATGGGGAAGGCTTCACCGTAGCCGATTTTTACCGGCCCACCTTTAACCTCTCCCGCTTGTATCCTTTTTATTCAAAAGCAGATGGCACGCCCACTACTGCGGATGATCCTGCCCGTTATGCTACTATTATGCCCGGCTGGGGCTTTAACCCGGCTCAAACAGTCAACTCGGTAAATTATCGTCATATTCTCTATAATACATTTAATGCCGTAGTAACGGGCGAATTGAAAATACCGCAGGTCAAAGGGCTGTCATTGCGGGTGCTGGGCGATTATCGTCAGGATAATTTTTTCAGAAAAGACTTTGTGGGCCAGTTTAATGTGAGTTACCGGGTACAGCCCGTAGGGGCTTCAGGAATCGACCTGTTAAAGCTGGGGCCATTGAAATTTGATGCCGCCAATACCGTAGTAAACAATTATCAAAAATCATATACCAGTATTGATGAGTCCATGTATATGGATGAACGGTACCAAACCAACGGTTTTTTGGATTATACAAGAAGTTTTGGCCGGCATAATATCAGTTCCTTCGTGGGTTTCGAGCAGTACCAGTTTATGCGTAAGGCAACAAACGGCACAGCGCAGGACCTGTTAACTTCTGGCATAGACCAGATCTTAGTAGCGAATACGGATGCCACACGCCGTTATTTTGACGGTTCGGAGCTGAACCAGTCCCGCTTATCCTATTTTGGCCGCGCGAAATATGATTACGATGCACGTTATATTGCCGAGTTCTCTTTCAGAGAAGACGGGTCTTATATCTTCCCGCAGGGCAAGCAGTTTGGCTTCTTTCCATCAGTATCTGCAGGATGGGTGGTGAGCAAAGAGCGTTTTTTTGATATAAAACCCATCAGCACATTAAAGCTGAGAGCCTCTTATGGTACTACAGGTTATGATGGAGTAGATGGCATTATAACGAATATTGCTCCTTTCCAGTTTCAAAATAATTATAATGTTAATAGCGGCTATCTTTTTGCCGGTGGTAATATGCCGGGACTGGCGCCGCAAAGTGTACTGCCCAATCCTAATATTACCTGGCAGATCAATAAAACCATCAACGGAGGCGTAGATATTGGCTTTTTAAATGACGCGCTTAGCATGAGCTTTGATTATTTTGTTACGAACAAATCTCATGTACTGGCGTCAACAGCAGATTTAATACCAGGTACCCTGGGAACAGGATTGCCTACCACTAATATCGGGAAATTAAGATCCAACGGATTTGAACTCGTGCTGGGTTACGGCAAGACCAAGGGAGATTTTAGTTATAATGTGGGCTTTAATATCAACTATGCAATTGAAAAATATGTAAGCTGGCCACAGTTGTCTACACTGGCTGATTTTCAGAAACTGATCGGGCGACCTACCAGTGGTATCGTTACAGGTTATATATCTGAAGGGATTGTAAAAGATCAATCGGTAATTAATGCGCTGCCTGCAGGATATACCCAATTTGGGAGACCTGTAATATTAGGTTCTGTTTTACTAAAAGACATTAACGGGGCTGGCTATGCACCCGGAGCTGATGGTAAAGTAGACAATAATGACGTTACGATACTATCTACAAATGCAGTGCCCCGGACCACCTTTGGGGTTCCAATCGATCTGCGCTGGAAAAATATTTCGTTAAATATGCTTTTCCAGGGAGTGGGCAAGTACGATAAATTTGTACTAACCAGAAACGGCCTCGGCGCCTTTCAGCAAGCGGATCGTCCTTACTTCCAGCTCTGGACGGATGCCTACTCGCCGGATCTGAATCCCAATGGGAAATACCCGATGGCCAGCGGATCTTTCAGCGACCCTGATTTGATGGGCGGTTCTTCTTCTTTTTGGAAGCGAAATGGCGCCTACACGCGATTGAAAAATGTAATGCTGGCTTATTCCCTTCCTAAAAGATGGATCCATAAGGCAGGTCTCACCAACGTGCAACTGAGCCTTAATGCTACGAATCTGTTTACGATCACTAAGTTTAAAGAGTATGATCCGGAACA
>JAGIAQ010000157.1 GCA_017744795.1 Niabella sp.
GGGGTGTCCTTTTGAAAACCGTCAGATTTTAGGGAATCAATATAAACCAGGGGGCTGAAAGCAACATAATTATTGCCGCGCTTCAGCAATACCGGCAGGCTGGTTTTTTTATCACCGCTGATCCAGCTGCCTGCGATGGTTCCGGCATTTAAGACCAGATGGAATTGGTCCTCGTTCTCGGGTGCATACATACCCTTTCTTAAAGCATCGGATCCGGTAAAAAAAAGGCTGTCATTTTTTAGCAATGAATCCTTTTGAAACCGTAGCTCTGCAACCGTTCCCCGATCGGCGGCTACATAGTTGATGCTATATCCCCCGGCGAATTTTACAAGATTCATCGTTATGGGCCTGCTGCCGATAGTACCTGTGTATTGGGCGTAATAATGGGCCGGATCCGCATCAGCGGCCATCATTCCGCCCTTATTTTCATCATGGTTCTTACAACTATGAAGCACAAAAAGAAGCGGGGCTAAAAAAAGAAAGATTCCTTTCATGAGCTGTAAAATTAAAACAAGAATTATATTTATTCAAAAAGTTGCATTTTTACGGCATGCGCTATTTGCTTTTTTGGATTTGTTTGCTTTGTTCCGGGTTTATTTATGGACAGGGGCCCGATACTGTAAAAACAATTGAATCTGTTACCGTTCATGCTTTTGATCAGAGTGAAAACAGGGCTACCGCCGTTGTTCGTAAGCTGGCGTGGGAAGTGCCTTCCAACAAGCTTTCGCTGGTGACGGCCCTGAATACCATTTCCGGCGTGCGGATGGAAGAGCGTTCCCCGGGCAGTTATCGCATCAATATAAGAGGCAGCTCGCTTCGTGCTCCTTTCGGCGTGCGCAATGTAAAAGTGTATTGGGGCGATATTCCGCTTACCGACCCGGGTGGCAATACCTATTTTAACCAGCTGGCGTATAACAATTTTAAATCGCTTACTGTTTTTAAAGGGCCGGCCTCAAGCATGTACGGCGCGGGAACGGGGGGATTGATTTTGCTGGAACCACCAGGCAATAACAAAAGCGGTATCAACGTAGAATATGCTGCGGGCTCGTACAACACACAAAGTGTTTTTGCGGACGCCAGCTGGAATAAAGAGAATCTGTCTAATACGGTCACTTACGCCCACAACCAGTCCGTTGGCTACAGGGCACAATCGGCAATGCAGCGCAACAACCTGAGCTGGAATACCCATATCAAATGGAAGGATCAGGAGCTTTCGGCGTTGCTGCTTTTCTCTGACCTTTATTATCAAACCCCCGGGGCGCTTACGTTAAAGGAGTTTAAGACCAATCCGGCTGCGGCGCGCCCCGCAGCCGGAGCCTTTCCATCGGCTGCAGCGATTAATGCGGCCATCTGGCAAAAAAACATTACGGCCGGCGTTACCCATAAGCAGCATTTTGGCGAAGCCTGGAGCAATACTACTTCGCTTTATTCCTCTTTTACGCAATTTAAGAACAGTGCCATCAGAAATTATGAAAATCGCAACGAGCCGCAGTTCGGAGGCCGGAGCGTTTTTACATATTCTAAAAAATGGAACGGTAACAATACCTTACAATGGAATACCGGCGTCGAGGCGCAGCAGGGCTATTCAACGATCCGTGTTTCCGGGAATAACCGGGGCCGGCCGGATACGTTGCAGACGGATGATGATGTCAATATCGGTACCTATAGCGTATTTACACAAGGGACTGTTTCACTTCGGGATAGCTGGGTGTATACCGCCGGGCTGAGCTATAATAAAAGTAAGCTGGGGTTTACAAGACTGAATGTGTATCCGGTTGCGGAACAGGTATTTCATTATAATAATGAACTGGCGCCTCGGTTCACAGTGTTGCGAAAGCTTGGCTTTGCAGATCTGTTGGCTACTGTGTCCAGGGGATTTTCACCTCCTGCTGTGGCAGAAATTCTTCCTTCCACAACGATCATTAATAAAGACCTGAAGGCGGAGCACGGATGGAACTATGAACTGACGGGACGAAAGCATTTTAGTTTTAATAACGCAAGTCTGCATTTTGAGCTAACGGGTTTTTATTTTGATCTTACGGATGCGATCACCCAACGCCGTGATGCTTCCGGTGCCGATTACTTTATCAACGCCGGTGCAGTAAAGGAGCGGGGCGTTGAGTTTTACGGCAATTACCTCCGGACCTTCCGTTCTAATAGTTTTTTTAACTATTTAAACACAACGATTAACTACACTTATAATCACTTCCGGTATGGCAATTTTGTAAAAGATACGATCGCTTATTCCGGCAACCGGATACCCGGTGTGCCCACCCGAACAGTAAATGTTCAGCTTGTTTTGGATACTCAGGCGGGTTTTTTTGCAGATGCGAACTATTACGGCGCCTCATCGGTTTTTCTGAACGACGCTAACGCCGAGCGCGCGAATGCCTACCACCTGTTGGGCGCAAAGATCGGATACCGGAAAAAATGGAATAAGATCAATCTCACTGTTTATGCCGGTGCCGATAACCTGCTGAATGAAACCTATAGCCTGGGCAATGATATCAATGCCGCTGCCGGCCGGTATTATAATGCAGCGCCTAAAAGAAATTTCTTTACCGGGGCTGCGTTTGAATGGAGATGATACAGGGCATTAACTGCGTTGATTGGCCGCATTATAAATGGCCGCAACGAGCCCGGCTGTTTCCAAAGCTTGTTTCTGGTTGTATTCCTGCGTGAGCGAATTGATTTTTATAAGATCAATAATGGTTCCCACCAGGCAAAGGCCGCCGGTTAATAAATAAATGATGCCGAGGGCGATATCCCCGATCACCAGGCGCTGGATGCCGGCAACGCCCACAAATCCGATCAGGGTTAAAAGAAGCATTTCATTGCGGCTTTTTCTTTTGCGCTGGTAGGTGATCAGAAACTGCTGCTGTTGCTGTTCATTCATGTCTTTAGTAATATGCAGCACCGTTACCAGTTCATCGTATTCAATATCCGGAATAATGCGCAATATGTGTTGCTGATCCATTGTTATAGTTTTTATTGGTAAAATGTAAAGATTTTATGGTTTGATACAGGAGCACTAGTGTTGCCGGTATGCCCAGGAAATGTGCCCTCCAGGCGGCGGTAAAATTCAGGTGCAGGGTATAATGGATCGAGTGCCCGATACCGCAACCCGGGCACCAGGGAATCCCCAGGGCCTTTAAAGGGCACAGCGATATTGCATTAGGATCAACATTCATAAAAAACAGCGCCGCCAGTGCCCCGCCCCAGATGAGAGCCTCGCTGTATTTCTTTAGGAATGTTTTCACGTTCATAAAACAAATCTAATCATAAACGCAGCTAAAAATCAACTAGAAGTCGGTAAATGGATAACGGATAACGGCGAGTTGTCAAAAAAAACAGGCAATAACGGCATTGTTGATGATTTTTTTTTACTTTGAGCAGAAACGACTGACATCTAATATTGGCAGGGGTTAAGTTACATGAGTATAAAATCACGTTTTTTGTCAAATTTTTTTAGCTGGCTTATTAAGACCGGAAAAAGCAATTTTGAGCGGATCCGGAATGAACGCATCCGGGAGAATATTTTGAAGGCCATTCCGTTTTGGGGCGGTTCGTTGTTGGTGGGGGGTATCGCTGTTTTTTACGCCAAGCTGTTCCAGTGGGCGGATCTGCTGTTTTTCAGTACGATCCATCACCGTGAGTGGCTGCTTTTTTTTATAATGCCGGTGTGTTTTGTGCTATCCTGGTGGGTAGTAAAACGTTTTCAACCTTATGCAGCGGGAAGCGGCATTCCACAGGTAATGGCGGCATTGGAACTTTCCAATATCAAAGACCAGGGAAAAATAAGGAAGCTGCTTAGTATAAAAATCATTATCGTAAAAGTTATTTCAAGCATTATAATGGTGTTGGGAGGTGGTGCCGTAGGACGGGAGGGGCCTACCATACAGGTGGCCGCTTCTGTATTTAAAAAAATAAACGAACTGCTGCCAAAATGGTGGCCCAAGATTGCGGACAAAAACATGATCCTGACGGGGGCTGCGGCGGGTCTTTCCGCTGCTTTTAACACACCTCTTGGTGGAATAGTGTTTGCTGTAGAAGAGTTAACGAAAGTACATTTCAAATATTTTAAAACAGCCATTTTTACAGCGGTGATCATTGCAGGCCTTACTGCCCAGCAATTGCTGGGCCCTTATTTATACCTGGGGTATCCTAAAATAAACAATATTTCAAACATTGTTTTTTTGGCGGTGTTGCTCGTTGCGGCGGTTGCTGGTGTTTCTTCTGCGTATATTGCCCGGGTGATCATAGCCATCTTCAGATGGAAGAAAAGACTGAAAAAAAATAAACAGCATATTATTTTTCTAACCTGCAGCGCATTGTTGCTGGCCACTATTGCCTATTTTATTGACAATGCGGTATTGGGCTCGGGAAAAGAGCTTATGGAGCATTATCTTTTTACCAATGACAACCACGCGGCGGCACATGTACCTTTAATGAGAGCAATAGGAACGACTTTGTCTTTTACAGATGGTGGCGCCGGCGGCATCTTTGCGCCGGCCTTAAGTATTGGTGCTTCCATTGGAAGTTCCGTAGCCGGCTGGTTTCATTTTTCCAATACAGATACCAATGTGTTGATACTGGCGGGCATGGTTGCCTTTTTGACGGGTATAACGAGAGCTCCGTTTACATCAGCCATCATTGTTTTGGAAATGACGGACCGGCATAGCCTGATCTTACATCTGATGTCGGCTGCAATAGTGGCCAATTTTGCGGCCATCCTGTTTAGCCGTCATGCTTTGTACGACTGGCTGAAGATCGATTATTTAAAACGGTTAAATACCCCGCCGCGGATTTTACAACAAATAACAGAAAAGCACGGGCAGGGTTAATGAAGTGTTGAATGCCGGATCGATGTCATCTATTTAAGGGAATGTGAAAATGTCATAGGAATGGACCCTGAAAGGGGTGCCTTTTAATAGACGGCGGTGCAACCGTCGGTTAGGTTGTGATGGATTGTTGTTGAACCCCGGTCGGGGTTCAACAGTCATTTCTGAGCTAACCCACGAGTTTCACGCGCGGTTAAGCGGTTACACCCTTTCAGGGTTTCTCTAGCCAGACGAAACAATATTGAATGCAGAATGTCCACTGCCGATTGCTGCACAGCAGCTGACGAGTGCGATCCGCCGCGGCGGACAGGCAGCAACAAAGCTCATAGTAGCGCTACAGTCCGGCAAATAAAGAACTATTTCCGAAAAGCCCACCGGATCATTTCCCGCCAGGTTGGTTTTTTGCCGTACATTAAAATTCCGGTGCGGTAGATCCTGCCTGCAAACCAGGATACAAAAAGAAAGGAGGCCACTAAAAGCGCCATACTGAGCGCCAGTTGCCAGTAAGGTACCGTGCCCGGCAGACCATAGGGGATGCGTGCCATCATCACCAGCGGGGAAGTAAAAGGAATAATACTGCCCCACACGGCTATGGGGCTTGCAGGGTCCTTTGCCGCGGTGGTCATCAGGAAAAAGGCAAACACGATGATCATAGTGATGGGGAAGCTTAGAGACTGTGCCTCGCGCATGTCCTCGTTTACCGTGCTGCCCACGGCCGCATAAATGGACGCGTAAAAGAAAAAACCGCCTAAAAAATAAAACGCAAAAAGGAACAGGATGGCCGGTACATCCACACTTGTGAATGTTTTTTGGATGCCACCGATGATCCCCGCTACTGCATTTTTATCTGCACCGCCCATGCCGGCTTTGGATATATTATAAATCAGGGTGATAAACACGATCCATAAAACAAACTGCGTCAGCGCCACCAGGGCGATGCCAATGATTTTGCCGATCATCATCTGGAACGGTTTTACAGATGATACCATAATTTCTGCAATGCGATTGGTTTTTTCCTCCATTACACCCATCATTACCTGCGTTCCGTATAATAACATTATAAAGTATATGAGCAAACCGCAGGCAAACCCGATACCATACGCCGTTGACGCATCCGTTGTTTTATTAACGGTATTCTCCGTTTTTACACGGAGCTTACTTTCGTTGAGCACATTTTGTTTTACCGTATCTATTCCCAGACTTTCATATTTAATCGCATTCCAGATGGAGTTTAATTTCGCCTGCACCTCGTTAACCGTTCCCAGTGTTTTTTTAGCTTTGATGACAAGGTTGTCCGGCGAACGGGAGACCATTGTATTGGCGGGGATCACCACATACCCGTCATATCCTTTGGCATCAAAATGCTGTGCCAGGTCGGCAGGGGCATCGGTTGTTAAGGTTAACGTGCTGCCCGGGTAATCTTTATTGGCCTGGTCAATGCGTTGTTGGGTAAAGCTTCCGGAGGAATCGATAATAGCGATCTTCAGGTTGGTGCCTGCCTTTTCCGAAATATAGGAAGTGCCGAAGATCAGTCCTAAATAAGCCAGGGGCAGCAGTAAGGTGGTTATAATAAAACTTTTTTTACGTACCCTGCTTAAATATTCCCTTTGTATGATTAATAAGATCTTGTTCATTGTAGTTGGAAGTCTTGATGAATGAAAGTTAAGTGCTTGAAACTAATTTTAAAAAGGTTAAACAAGTTCAGTGTGAAAATCCGGGTCCGGTTTAATTTTGGACGGACTGAAACCTTCGCGCCAACGGTGTTCCTTCTACTTTGCGTATAAAAATATCATTCAGGCTGGGAAGTATTTCATTAAAAGATTCGATGGAGTATCCCTTGTTTAAAAAATACGATAAGATCTGGTTGTTGCTGATCTCCGGTTGCTTCTGGATGATCAACTCCTGACTGCCGGATTGCGTTACAGAAAATAAATTATTTTCTTCAAGGGTAACGCCCGGTGTTGCAAAGGTTATTTTATAGAGTTGTTCTTTAAACTCCTGTTTTATGTTTTGAACCGTTCCGTCAAGGATCTTCTGTCCCTTGTTTACTAAAACAATATGATCGCAGATCTCCTCCACCTGTTCCATCCGGTGGGTGCTGAAGATAATGGTGGAGCCATTTTTGGACAGACTAAAAATTTCGTCTTTGATCAAATTGGCGTTCACCGGGTCCAGGCCGCTGAAGGGCTCGTCCAGTATAATAAGTTTGGGTTTGTGCAAAACCGTAATGACAAACTGTAATTTTTGCTGCATCCCTTTTGAAAGGTCTTCCACTTTTTTATTCCACCAGGAATCCATTTCAAATTTCGCGAACCAGCCTTTTAAACTTTCAACGGCTTCGGGTTTGCTCAAACCCTTTAGTCGCGCCAGGTATAAGGCCTGCTCTCCGATCTTCATTTTTTTATACAGGCCGCGCTCTTCCGGCATATAGCCTATTTTCCCAATATCATTCGCAGGGTCAAAAGCCCTACCATCCAGGAAAATGCTGCCCGAGTCGGGGTAAAAAATGCCGGTGATCATACGGATCAATGTAGTTTTGCCCGCGCCATTGGGGCCTAGCAGTCCAAAGATCTGGCCCTGCTCAATACTTAAACTGATATCGTCAACGGCTTTTTGTGTGGCAAAGTATTTTTTCAGATGAGCAACTTCCAGCAGGTTCATAGTTGTAATT
>JAGIAQ010000158.1 GCA_017744795.1 Niabella sp.
TTGTATAATATTGTAACCTCAGGTTTTCCTGAGGTTTTTTTATGCCACAAACGCTTTCTGACCATATAAATGCTTTTGCCGGGTACCTGCAGTTTGAAAAGCGATATTCAAAGCATACTATTATCGCTTATACCACTGATTTGGAGGAATTTTCAGCCTTCGTTACAAAAATGTTTGATGCGCCGCCGTTAAATGAAATCACCTACCAGATCGTACGGAGCTGGCTGGCGGGGTTAATGGATAACCAGATCACGCCCCGAAGCATTAACCGCAAGATCTCCACCCTGAAATCTTTCTTTAAATACCAGATAAAAATGGGCAGGCTGGGGGAGAACCCCATGTTCAAAGTAGTGGCGCCCAAAGTTAGCAAGCGGCTGCCTTCTTTTATTAATGAGCAGGATATTGGTCATTTGAACGAAACCCTGTCGCATGCAACGGAAGACTGGAAAAGCCTGAACGCTAAAATGCTGATCGAGCTGTTTTACGGAACGGGTATGCGTTTAAGCGAACTGCTGCAGCTGAAAACCAGCCAGGTCGACTTTTCGCGCCGGCAGGTAAAAGTGCTGGGCAAGGGGAATAAAGAGCGGATCATTCCGCTGGGGAAGCCGCTCCTGGAATCCATTGCGGGCTACACGGAACTTAAAAAGAAGCAGTATGAGCAGCTGCCGGAAGAATTGCTGATCACCGAAAAAGGGAAGAAAATGTACCCCAAATACGCGTATTTGCTGGTGCGGAAATACCTCTCCACCATACCCACCCTTGATAAAAAAAGCCCCCACGTGCTACGGCACAGTTTTGCCACCCACCTGATGAATAACGGCGCGGAAATAAAAGCCGTAAAGGATCTGCTGGGACACGCCAGCCTGGCCGCCACCCAAGTGTACACCCATAACAGCATTGAAAAGCTGAAAGACGCCTATAAAAAAGCCCATCCCAAAGCATAGGGATGCCCGTTAAAATATCAACTAAAAATTAGCAAATATTTTTAGGATTCGATTTCATTTTTAGTTAACTTTAGTTTGAGTATTTCAGGTCTTTGAAATAGGAAAAATTTAGATTATTCACTTTTAAATTCAACTATCATGAATGTGAACATTCAAACAGTTAATTTTAACGCGGACAGAAAGTTGCTGGACGTAATCGACCGTAAAATGGAAAAACTCGGTACGTTTCACGATCGGATCATCGGCTCAGTAGTGTATTTAAAATTAGACAATGTAGTGCATAATATTAAAGACAAGATTGTGGAGATCCGGGTGCAGGTGCCCCGGCATAGTTTCTTCGTTAAAACAACCAGTAAATCCTTTGAAGAATCTTTTGAGAGCGCATTCGATTCTTTGGTTAACCAGGTAAAGCGGCGCAAGGAAAAAATGATAGCGTAACCCAATCAAACAAAATATTTACTTCGGCCCCGTCTGACAATTCAGACGGGGCTTTTTTGTGCTTTTATCATTCGGTTAACAGTTATTTAACGGATTTTTGGCCCTCTTTGGAGTTTTGTTTGCGGTCTGATAGGGAGAAGTATTGATTTTTTGCAAAAAAGGCCAGGGATTTTGTTTATAAGAAAGGCTTATTAAAGAAATATAGAATATAAAAGCAGTTTATCGATACTTTTGAGCACTTTGGCATAGTTTTATCTGCTATACAAATCAGATTTTTAATTCGAACTTTAAAACGTATGATTATGAAAAAATTAGTTCCATTCATTGCGATCGTAGTTATGTTAATTGCTGTTTCGTGTCGCAATACCAAAAAAGAGGATACTACCAGTACAATTCCCACCCAGGATACTTTGGGTTTGGCTGAATATCAGAAATGGAAAATGGAGAATGAAGCGCGTAACCGTATACAGCAGGAAGAAATGCAGAACCAGGGGGCAACGGCTCCTGCTGCTCCGGCGGCAAGTTCCCGCTCTTATTCTTCCCGCTCTCACTCGGGCAGTAGCAGCAGCCGCAGCCACAGCTACAGCAGCGGAAGCTCCAATTCCGGCGGCGGCGGGTATTCTTCAGCTCCTGTGGCCCAGGCCCCCGCTCCTCAAAGAAAGAGAATGAGCCATACAGCGAAAGGTGCAATAGTGGGCGCAGCGTCTGGTGCTATTATTGGCGCTGTTGCTAACAGGCGTAATCGTTTAGGTGGCGGCGTGGTTGGCGGCATTATTGGTGCGGCTACCGGTGCTGGTGTTGGTGCTATTGTAGATAAAAAACAACGGCAAAACAACGGCTATTAAGCAATTGAAAATGTATTTAAAAAAGTGGCAATTATAGCCACTTTTTTTATTGCAGTCAATACTTGGCAAAGTATTTGATTTTAAGTTGTTTATTAAATTATTAAAGCACTTTAATTATGAAAAGATTTTTAGGCGCAGCTGTGCTGGCCGCGGCTTTTATAGCCTGCAATAGTTCCGAAACAAAAACAGGCGATGCTTCGGCAGATTCTGCCAGTACTTCTGCCAATGTGGTGGTTGATTCCACACCGGCTACCCCTCCTCCGGTTCAATATGCCGAGGGCGATATTACTAAAAAAGATGACGGAAAAGTGTATGTGTACACGAATGGTAATTGGGTAGCAGCCGATAAAGAAATTAAGCTGGATAATGGAACCGTTATCAAACCCAATGGGGAAGTAAAGAACAAAGAAGGCAAAACTGTTACATTGGGTGATGGGGAATATGTAAATCGCTCCGGAAATTTCTTCGATAAAACCGGCGCAGCCGTAAGCAATGCCTGGGATAAAACAAAAGAAGGCGTATCAGATGCTGCGACTGCTACCAAAGGCGGAGTAGAAAAGGCTGCTGATGCCACAAAAACAGGTGTTGAAAAGGGTATTGACGCCACCAAGAATGCAGCGCACAAAACCGGCGAAGCGGTTGATAAAGGAGTAGATGCCACTAAAGACGCTGCCCACAAGACGGGTGACGCCATTAAAAAGGGTGCAAAAAAAATTGGTGAAAAAACTAAAGATGTCATCAATGACATAAAGAACTAGTCAACTATTTTTTGATTATGTTTTGACATGGGGCCTGGTTTACCGGGTCCCATTTCTTTTATGCAGGCCGGGAAGCCGGAAATGCGGGAAGAGGGTTTTGCCATGCGCTTATTACTTATCAGGATCCCGGCTCTTAAAGATTGATTATATCAATTGGCTAAATCGATCCGTCCAATCTTGCCCTTTGGGCCGGCGAGAAAAACGATCCGGCGGGATCTGTCGATGCAGAGCGCATTAAAACTTTCGGGGCAGACCAATTGCCAGGTTTTGCCTCCGTCCTTTGAAATGTCCACGCCCGTTAATCCGCAGGTGATCCACGTATTTTCATCAACCGCGCCCACTGCGCTCCGGTAGCCACCCGGCGCTGCTTGCGGAGCATTCCAGGTAAGGCCGGCATCGTTGCTGTAAATAAGAACACTATCCTTTTTTGCCGGTTGAGAAAAATCCCCCCCGGCGATCATTATTTTATTATTTAAGATGCCAATACCGTTTGCACCGGAGGTTGCCGTACCTTGTGCGATGGGAAGTTTAATGGCTTTCCCGATAGTGAATAATCTTGACTGGGCGCCGCCGCTGGCCAGGAACAGGCGACTGTCTTCAACAACAATATTTGTTCCGCTGGCGGCAAAAAAAGCTTCCCCTTTTTGTGGTTCGGGAAAATGGAACCGGTTGGTTTCCTGCCAGGAGTCGCCCGCATTATTTGTACCGGCCATAAACAAATGTTTATTAATCGGGTCGCCGATCACGTAGCCGTGCTTGCCGTCTGAAAAAGCCATGGCGTCTAAAAATAGCGCCGCCTCTTTATTCTCATACACTTTTTTCCAGCTTCTGCCGGCATCTTTCGTTTTTAAAATATAGGCCGGACTGGCGATTGATAGTATCAGGGCGGTGTTTTCATCCAGCACCTGGATGTCGCGGAAATCGTTTTTTTCGTATCCCGGAACCTGCTGCCACTGCCAGGTGGCGCCGTTATCAGCTGACCGGGCAACATATCCGCTGCTGCCGCTCACCCAAATCACATTTTTATAAATACCGATCCCGCGCGGGTTGGTAGGAGTGCCTTGCGATAGTATTTTAAGGGTTTGGCTTTTTGTAGAATAAGCAGAAAAAATAAGAGCAAAGACGATCATTAATTGCTGAATCATGCACCGAAAGTTTTAGGTATAAAGGTACAGGGTTCCGGCGTTCCAAATGATTAGCGGCTGTGGCCGGGTCTCACAGATTCTGCAGATTTACACAGACATTAAACGTCTTCTGTGTTAATCAGAGCAATCGTGCGCCCCTATTTTCTAATGAGCCTTTCGCTGCGCCTTGGCTCCTTTGCGTCGCTGCGTGAAATATAGCTATGAAGGCGAGGTGGGCAACTCAATTAATCCCTGCCCATTTTGTGATGCTGCATCATTTTATTCTTCCATTTTTTCATAGCCTGCCCGTTTATCTGCATGCCCATACTCAGATAAAGGCCGCGGTTGGTGTAGGAGGGACTTTCGGTTGCGTTGTTGGGCTTTTGTTCCACAAAACCATGGTAGTAATTGACGTCATTGTTAATATAAAAGCCATCGCATACCCGAACGCTAAATCCCAGTGAGGCATTGGCACCGGCATCGATCTTCGTATTCATTGCCTTTTTAGTGTATACTCCGGCAAAGGCATCGTTGCTATTCTTTACAAAGGTTTTGCCGCCCACAAGGAACTGAACAGAGGGCCCGATGGTGAACCTGGGCCGTACCCGGCTTGACACATCACCAAACGTAAAGCTGGCAAAAACGGGAACTTTAATATAGTTAGCCCGTTCTATGATTTTACTATTGTTCTGCAGTTCATAAGTACCGCCCTGGCTGCTAAAATAGGTGCCAAAGCCGACGCCGGTATTATTATTAAAATTGTAAGTGGCCGAACGACCCAGTTCGTACGAAAAATGAAATTTCCGGCTGCTGTTGTCCGGGCGGTTTCCTACCGTCCAGCTATGCCCGATAGCGGCACGATCGCCGATATTCCATCCGGTTTGCGCCTGTGCGGAAAGAATTCCCCCGGCGGTTATCAATAATATCCCAAAAACGATCTGTTTCATTTTATAATAGTTTAATATATATAAATCAGACAAAATTATGCCCGTTTCTTTATAACCAGCAAATATCCTGCTAGTATCGGGTTGTTTGTAAAAAAAGAGTGGGAATTCCCCATGGATCAGCGGGAAAAGGCCCAAAAGGGAAGATGTAGCCCTTTATACGTTTTGTGTACTGCCAATAGTTTGCTAATTTTGCAACCTTATTTTATTGAATTTTAATGAATATGATTAATATAACATTCCCGGATGGAGCTAAGCGCGAATATGATAGTGGGGTAACTGCCCTGGAGATCGCCAAATCGATCTCCGAAGGATTGGCAAGAAAGGTAATTGCCGCAACAGTTAATGGCGAAACCTGGGATGCTACGCGCCCGATAAAAGAGGATAGCGCTGTGGTACTGCTAACCTGGAATGATGCAGATGGAAAAAAAGCCTTCTGGCACTCCACCGCACACCTGATGGCGGAAGCCGTGGAAGTAAATTTTCCCGGTGTTAAGTTTTGGGTAGGCCCGCCCCTTGAGACCGGCGGTTTTTATTATGATATGGATCTGGGTGATCGTAAATTATCTGAAGAGGATCTGGGCGCCCTTGAAAAGAAAATGAATGAACTGGCGAAGCAGAACAACCCTTATGTACGTAAAGAAGTTCCAAAGGCAGAAGCCATTCAATATTTTACAGAAAAAGGGGACGAATATAAGCTGGACCTGCTCAGTAACCTGGAAGACGGCAATATCACTTTTTATACACAGGGCGCGTTTACCGATCTCTGCCGCGGGCCGCATATTCCGGCTACCGGCATTCTGAAAGCGATCAAACTAACCAGTGTGGCAGGCGCTTACTGGAAAGGGGACGAAAAAAATAAAATGCTGACCCGCGTTTACGGGATCAGTTTTCCCAGTCAGAAAGAACTGGACGAATATCTGCAGATGCTGGAAGAAGCCAAAAAACGCGATCACCGTAAATTAGGCAAAGAGCTGGGCATTTTCACTATGGATGATGATGTGGGCCAGGGACTGCCTTTGTGGTTGCCCAACGGAACAGTTGTTATTGAAGAGCTGGAAAAACTGGCAAAAGAAACAGAAGAAGACGCGGACTATAAAAGAGTGGTGACCCCCCATATTGCTAAGGAAAGTATGTACCTCACCAGCGGGCACCTGCCGTACTATGAAGATAGTATGTATCCGCCGATGATCGTGGACGGACAAAAATATTATCTGAAGGCAATGAACTGTCCGCACCATCATAAAATATTTGCTGCGGAACCGAAGAGCTATAAAGACCTGCCGCTGCGTCTGGCAGAATACGGAACCTGCTATCGTTACGAACAGAGTGGTGAATTATTTGGTTTGATGCGGGTGCGTTGTTTACACATGAACGATGCGCATATTTATTGTACCAAAGAACAGTTTGCCCAGGAGTTCCGCGCAGTAAACGATATGTACCTGAAGTATTTTAAGATATTTGGTATTGATCGTTATGTGATGCGGTTGTCGCTGCACGATCCTGAAAAACTGGGACAGAAATATATCAATGAGCCCGAGCTTTGGTTAGAAACCGAGGCCCTGGTACGTAAGGTATTAGTAGAATCCAACATCCCCTTTGTGGAGGTAAAAGGAGAGGGTGCGTTTTATGGACCAAAGATCGATGTGCAGATCTGGAGCGCGATCGGGCGTGAATTTACCCTGGCCACCAATCAGGTGGATTTTGCACAGGGCAGAAGATTTAAACTGGAGTTTACTACAGCAGATAACGGTCATGATGTGCCGCTGATCATTCACCGGGCGCCGTTGGGAACCCACGAACGCTTTATCGGATTTTTGCTGGAACATTATGCGGGGAAATTCCCGGTTTGGCTGGCACCGGTGCAGGTGAAGCTGCTGCCTATCAGCGATAAATTCTTCGACTATACGAAGGAAGTATACAAGGCATTGCGCAAAGCCGGCATTCGCGTGGAGATCGACGAGCGCAATGAAAAGATTGGCAAGAAGATCCGGGATACCGAATTAATGAAAGTTCCTTATATGCTGGTGATCGGTGAAAAAGAGATGAATGACCGGCGTGTGGCCATTCGCCGCCAGGGAAAAGGAGATGCCGGCACCCAAACCATTGAAGAATTTATTGCAGGCGTTAAAAACGAAATTGAAAATAGGGCAGACCAACTGTAGGGGCGAAATATTTTTCGCCCCCACTTGCACCGGTGCACAAGCGAGCGTGGCAAGGAAGATGATAGAAGCACAACAGTTGACATAAAAA
>JAGIAQ010000159.1 GCA_017744795.1 Niabella sp.
ATTTTTTGGCGATTTTCTTATAAAAATAGCACCATTTAAAAGAAAAATGGCTCAAAATCGGGTGATCTAAGCCATTTTTAAATGTTTTTTGAATTAATCTTTCACACGTTCCACGTACTCGCCGGTCTTTGTATTGACGCGGATCAGCTCCCCTTCATTTACAAATAAAGGAACACTTACCGTGGCACCAGTTTCAACAGTGGCAGGTTTTAAAGTACGGGTGGCGGTATCGCCTCTTAATCCCGGCTCGGTATAAGTTACCAGCATCACAATTTTATCAGGTAGCTCCACACTTACGGGCAATTCTGTTTCAGTATTAATGGCAATGCCTACTTCCTGTCCTTCTTTCAGGAACTGCGGTGCATCGATCAGGTTTCCGGCAACGCTCATCTGCTCAAAAGTATCGTTGTCCATGAAGTTATAGCCTGTTTCGTCCTGGTACAGGTACTGATAAGCTCTTTTTTCAACACGTACCGGGAAAATAGTATCGCCGGAGTTCCATGTTTTTTCTATAGTGCGGGTATTATCCACCCCTTTCAATTTCGCCCAAACCTTAGCAGCTGCACGGGCTGTTTTGTTCTCGCCAAACTCAACTACTGAATAAAGATTGCCATCAAGCTTTAAGATCATGCCGCGGCTTATGTCTGCTGTATTTGCCATGTGATTTTTTTTGTGGCGGCAAAGATAGCTGAAGTGCGCAAGTTCGCAAATTATGCGCTTAAAAATATGCAGGACGGCGGAAGTCTTTTATAGATAAAACAAATTATAAATTAAAAAATATGAAATATTTTTACTTTTTGTATAAGTTAAATATATATTTACAGTTATTAGTTTATATTATAAGTATTAATTAATGATATTTAAAGTAGTTTGTAATTGTTTTATTATATATTAGTTTATTTAATATAATTTAAATTTTGATGCCTTTTTGCTGTAAAATGCCTGTGGAAGCGCCGCTCGATGCGTGCCATACGAAATGCTGTAACCAATTTAATAAATAAATTAAATTTTTATTTAATGCGAAAAATTCTGTTATTAACGAAAACCATTTTAGTATCGGGCGCACTCTTTGCACAGGACGCCTCAGATTCCCTCAGCCGGAACGAGGAGAAAAAAGCACTGACCCTTTCGGGATCGGCAGATGTTTATTACAAGTATGATTTTGCCGGCACCCGCACCAATTCGTTTACCAGCTTTACCCAAACACAGAACCAGTTTGCCCTGGGCATGGCCAGTATTAAAGCGTCTTATACGTTAAAAAAAGTGAGTATGGTGGCGGACCTGGGTTTTGGCCAGCGGGCAAAAGACTTTGCTTACACCGACGAAGGCATTACGCAGGCAATAAAACAATTATACATCAGCTACAGCCCTGCGGAACATTTAACGCTTACCGCCGGTACCTGGGCAACACATGTGGGGTATGAAGTGGTAGACCCGCAGAACAATCGCAACTACAGCATGAGCTACATGTTTACGAACGGGCCTTTTTCGCATACGGGCGTTAAGGCAGAATATACCACGGGCAAGCAGGGTTTTATGGTAGGGGTTTCTAATCCGGCCGACTACCGCATTGTTCCGGATAATAAGATCAACCGGAAATCCCTGATCGCTCAATACAGTTATGCGCCTTCTGATGCGTTTAAACTGTACCTGAATTATGTGGGCGGAAAAACGGTGGATACTTCAAGGTCGGATCAGGTTGACCTCGCCGCAACGGGAAAACTAAGCAATAAATTTTCGTTGGGATTAAATGCTACTTATGCTTCGGTATGCCTTTGGAATAGCACAACGCAAAAAAATGATACCGGCAAACCCTGGTGGGGCACAGCGTTGTATCTGAATTACGATCCGGCGCAATGGTGCGGTATCACGCTTCGGAACGAATTGTTTAACGATCATAATC
The DNA here is from genome assembly GCA_017744795.1 of Niabella sp. GTDB lineage: Bacteria > Bacteroidota > Bacteroidia > Chitinophagales > Chitinophagaceae > Niabella. Next base: position 1,904 of record JAGIAQ010000159.1, read on the forward strand.
ACTTAAAATCTTTGGGAACAACCGCCGCAGGCGATAATATTTTTGCCAGCACGCTTACAGCAAGCTTTAAAAAGGCCGGGTTTGTTTTTATGCCGGAGATCAGATGGGATCATGTAAATAAAAAAGCATTGTTCACAGACAACAACCAGCACGCCACTGCGAACGACTGGAATGTGCTCTTCGCAGCGATTTATTCTTTTTGATTGGGTTGCCAGGTGTTATGCTATTTGTAAAATGGCGTGTTGTATTGGAAGACGTGAAGCGTCAAATGCAGACCTCTAACGTTTCACCTTTGACATTTCACGATTGACATGACACCAGCTATTATACTTCTATCAGCTTCGTTGTGTCACTCCCTTCAGCTGCAGTACCGCTATCAACGCTCAATGCGGAGCGCATAACGCTTAATGCGGGACTGGAAGCTGCGGGCTGTTTTTTCCGCTGATTTCCTGGGATGGCGTAATCTTGCTGTGTTTAATCTGCGTGATCTGCGGGAGTATTCCCGCTGATGTTCGCAGATTTTTTTCGCAGATTTTAAATCGGTTGTTCTGCGCTCATCTGCGGGCCATTTTCTCATTGCACATCAACTGCGCAGTTGACCCACTCCCCGTCGAAGCTGGCCTTGTATTTTTTATAAAAATTAATTGCAGGCTCGTTCCAGTCCAGCACCTGCCAGCAAATGCGGTTGAATCCTTTTTCCCGGGCTTCTTTAAACAGCTGGTCAAACAGGCGCGCGCCTATCTTATGCCCCCGCATCGCTTCGGTTACCAAAATATCTTCCAGGTACATTGCCTGGCCTTTCCAGGTTGAAAAGCGGATATAATAAAGCGCAAAGCCGTGTATTATTTCCCTTTCAGGGGTAGTGGTAGTTGCCACAAACGCCCACCAAACGGGATTAGGGCCAAAACCGCTTTCCGTAAAATGTTCCAATGAAACGGTTACCTCCTGCGGCGCTTTCTCATAGGTGGCCAGTTCCCGCACCAGTTCTAAAATACGCGGGCAGTCTGAAGCCACCGCTCTTCTTATTGCTATTTCCATTCCTGCAAAGTAGGTATTTTTCTTTTGCCACTAAAACTCTGTGATTCAGTGTTTCAGTGGCTTTTGTCAATTTTTCTAATAAAACCGACTTTTTTTATCGTATATTTAAACCTGCTAAGAGCATGTAACCTATTTAACCACACAAACCCTCTTGCTATGGCCCAGTTAACCCAACCTATGTTTAGCATTAACGGTGAGCCGTTATTGCAGTTTACTTCTTTCAGTTTGCGACAAAGTATTTTTGAGCATCATCAGTTTACGCTCACGGTTCCTGCACAATCAATCGATGGCAAAGCGGGAATGTTCACCCGCTCCGGGGATTGGATCGGCGGCAGTTTTGGCGCGCGGATCGATGGGGTAGGGCTTTCCGGAACGATGCTCTTCAACGGGATCATCACCGGCGTGGAAACAGCTCGCTTCACCGGCCACCAGGGTGATGTGATCATCACGGGCAACAGTCCTACCATTGTTCTTGACAGTGGTCCTCACTGCAAAAGCTGGGAGGGAAAAACGATTAAAAATATCGCGGCAGACACATTGAAATTTTTCCCCCGGAACCTGCTCGAACCCAGGGTACAACCCTTATACGGAGAAACCCTGGCCTACACTGTGCAGTACAAAGAAACGGCCTGGCAGTTTTTAAAACGGCTCACCGGAAGTTTTGGTGAGTGGCTGTTTTGGGATGGAAGAAGCCTGGTGATAGGTCCCCCGCGCGATGATAGGAAAATCGCCTTGGTGTATGGACAGCATTTAAGCCGGTTTAATGTAGCCTTGCAGGCGCGGCCCGTACAGTTGCAGCTGATGGCCTGGGATTACCTCAATAGCCAGGTGTATAGCAGTAAGCCGGAGGAAGTACCCCAAAAGGCCGGACTGAACGGCTGGGGCGAACAGGTGTATCAGGCGGCTCAATCTGTTTATGGAACCCAGCCCAAACAATGGAATAGTCGTTTTATAACAAATAAAAAACAACAGGACGATCTGGTAAACCTGCACAGCGCCGTGGAAAGCAGCAAGCTGGTGCAGTTTAACGGGCAGAGCGGCCATCCCGGTGTAGCCATTGGCAGGCGCATAGAAGTCTGCGGCAATAATGTATTTACGTTGGGCAACGAAGGGTATGGCGAATACCTCGTAACAGCCATCAATCATTATGTAGATGGTCAGGGGCACTATGAAAATGATTTTACGGCAGTGCCGGCAAGTATTAAAGTGCCGCCAGTGGCTTTGCTGGCGGACCCCGTTTGCGAAACGCAAAGTGCAGTCGTAACAGACAATAACGATTTTAACGGCCTGGGCCGGGTGCGGGTAAAATTTCACTGGATGAATGGGGCAGAGCAAACGCCCTGGATCCGGGTGGTTGCTCCGCATAGTGGCGGGGGGAAAGGGCATTTTTTTATGCCGGAAATTGGTGAAGAGGTCGTCGTAGGTTTTGAAAGTGATAGTGCCACCAGGCCCTATATAATCGGTACGGTGTATCACGGCACAGCCAATAACAGCTTCAGCAATGCGGGCAATGATATCAAAACCATTCAAACAAGGAGCGGTACCAAAATACGGATGAATGATGCTGAAGGCAGTGTGTTGGTGGAGGACCCAAGTGGCAACATCTGGTTTATGGATGGTAAAGGTAATATCAATGTAAATGCGCCGGAGACCATGACCTTTACCTGTAAGAATATGAACATTAATGTGCAGGAAAACATACACACCAATGTGGGGCAGGATCATGTGCAAACCGTGGGCATGAATAACACCCTCAGCGTTGGAGCGAATCATAACACCAGCGTAGGGCTGATCAATAGCCTGACAGTTGGAGGTGATAGCCTGCACCGGATCACAGGCACTTTTACGGAACTGATCGAAGGCGATATTATTTCGGAATCGAAGCAGGAGCGCAGGGAGATCAGTGAAAAAGGTATTGAGCTGTCCAGCAATGGCAGCATTGCCAAGCATGCCCAAAAGGAAATTCATAACAACAGTTTTGGAAACACTAAAACCAGCTAAACCCATGAGCCACACCCGGTATGTAAAAGGAAAGATCGTCAAGCGAACCACTGGCAGCCATAATATGTACGCACAGGAATCGATCGTTTTGAACGCGGTAAATCATATTGATGAATGGGGAAAGGAAGGAGGGGTAAGGTATGGGGAGCCGGAGGCGGCACCGAAGAGAGAAATTGAAGCCCAGTGCATGGTACAATTCAGACCGCATGGAAACTGGCAGGGGGAATACGGATTTGATTGGTTCCGGGGAGGGGACAGCGGGTTGAATACAGACCCTGACTGGTTTGGAAAAATTGTGGGAAAGCATTATACGGATAGCACCTTTCAAACGGTGTTGAAAGACACAAACTTTTGGTCACTCTATTTTAAACAAGATTGGGATATGTATAACAATATCCTTAAAACGTTCAAATGTTATGACGTGCCCTGGAATCCCAAAATAAGAGGCAACTCATATTTGTATCCTGTTCCAATAATGACAATGTTAAAAGGGGAAAAACATTTATTGACGATAAAAGCAGAAGTAAATGAGCCGCCAGGAAAAATTACACTTCGGCAAAAAAAATCAAATAAGAAAGGAGCCAATTATTTTAAATTTTCGATTGATCAGATTCCTGTAAGAAAAGGAAAATATACCCTTAACAATTATTTAGAGATAACTTGCGTTGAGTCATTTACAACGACCCAAATAATTGAAGTACTTGCGGATGGCATCCCTTGTGGATGGTTAAAAATAGTGGCAAATGACCCTCGATTTTATAACCACATACCTGTTGTGATAATTCCTGTAATTTCTATTGTGGGCGCTGTGCCTAAAATGGGTAATATAGTAAATGATGGAGAAGCCTTTTTTAAACAAGGACTTAAACAAGCCTACGCATTTCCTTACCCTCTTCAAAAAGGCATAGTCAAAAGGAGTCAGCCTCTCAATTTAATAAAAACAAAATTTGACAGTCTCTATTGTAATAATACCAATGAAATAATAAGGGGGGATTTGGATATGCTGGATTTTTTAGATTCACAGCTACAGCAGCAGTTTCCTGACCAATACACTAATTTTTATAAACTTTATTTTTTGCCGAATTCGTATCCTACATATAAAAATGGCAATAGATTAATTGTTCAGGGGTTTTCTGATTTGAAAACCTTTCATGGTGTTTATTTTCAGGGTCATGATAGATCTACAGTTACTCATGAGACGCTCCATGCCATAGGGTTGCCACATACATTTGATGGGAGCCAAAATGCAAAGTTTTCTTATAAGGCACAACAAACGGATAATATTATGGATTATTGCCATTGGAGCACAGATGGATATGGACATACAAGGACCCCTGTACTTGGAAAATCTCTATTCGGATGGCAAATGAAAACAGTAAATAATGTTTTGCAGATATGAAAGTAAAAAATACAATGAAAAAAATGCAATTGGGAATCATATTGATCAGCCTGCTCTATTCCTGTTATGGACAGGGAAGCAAGCAATTGAATAGCAAAGAACCTGAAAATAGCACACTAATGATTAAAGATACATTTGACGTAAGTGATTTTAAGAAGAATAGCAAAGATGGAGTTGAGTTGGTGCACAAAGATTATGACGGAAATGAGATTAGAGAAACGGGGGCAGAAAATGTTGGGTTTTATAAGAGAATAAAGTTTCAAAATAAGCCTTTCATTGAGGGGTTTAAGGAATATAGCCCAAAAGGAGTACTAATGAGAAGTGGTAAGCTTTTTGGTAGTATAGCAATAGGTACATGGGATTATTACGATGATTCCGGGCATTTGGTTAAGCAGATTGATGAAGATAAAAAGTTCGGAAAATTTGGACCAGAGCAAGTAATTCTTTTTTTACAGAAGAAAGGGCTTGTTGATACAGCAGGGAACGGGTTTGGTTTTATAACAAGTATCAAATATGAAACATCTGAAGTGGCAAATATTGCAGCCGTCCGAAAGGATCGTCCGGATACACCGGATAAAGGACAATGGAGTATATCCTATTGCAAATCGCTCCCAAATTGTGATCATACGTTTATAATTGACGGCGAGACCGGCCATTTGATAAGTCATCGAGATGTTTTGGGTAAAGAATTAATTAAATGAAAAGTAACTGCTGGATTAGCAAATGATAATGGACAATAACCTTTTTATTATCTCTCATATGCTTACGGTACTGTCATGTAACGGACAGCAGCTTGCTCAAAATAATAGTAAAATGACC
>JAGIAQ010000015.1:0-7045 GCA_017744795.1 Niabella sp.
AGCTATTGAAGAAAACGAATTTGTGCAGGGATTCCGGAATATTGGAAAAGAACTTCCCAAACCCAACGCGATTCTTTGCATCAGTGCGCATTGGGAAACCCGCGGCACTTTTTTAACGGCGATGGAAAAACCACCTACAATCCACGATTTTGGCGGGTTCCCAAAAGAACTATTTGACGTACAATATCCCGCGCCCGGCAGTCCGGAACTGGCAGCGGCAACCAAAGAGCTGATCAAAGGAACGGAAGCAGGCCTTACCGATCAATGGGGCCTGGATCATGGTGCCTGGAGCGTGATCAAACATTTATATCCCGAAGCCGATGTCCCGGTTATTGAAATGAGCCTGGATCATTATAAAACACCACAGTGGCATTATGAGCTGGCGGCGGAATTAAAACAGTTGCGGGAGAAGGGGGTGCTTATAATCGGCAGCGGCAATATGGTGCATAACCTGGGTCGCGTAGCCTGGGATCAATTTGATACGGACAATTATGCGTATGACTGGGCACAGGAAGCAAAAGAAAAAATGAACCATTTTATTTTGAACGGGGAGCACCGGTCGCTGATTGAATACGATAAACAGGGTCGCGCTTTTCAGCTGGCCATTCCATCGCCGGAGCATTACATGCCGTTGCTGTATACCCTGGCATTGCAGGATAAAAATGAAGAATTGAAATTATTTAACGATAAGGCGGTTGCCGGATCGTTAACGATGACCTCCCTGAAGATCGGTACAATATAACCAGTAGGGCATGTAAAATAAGAAATGAAGAATAAGAAATCAGAAAGGGATTTGCTATAGCCTAAAAGTTTTCATTGCTGAAAGACGATCTACTTTTACATCCCTTATTCAATATTTTTTATTCAAAATTCCTCATCACCTTCCCGGCGAGCTATACGGGTTAGCGACTTTTTTTTAGCGCCTCAATCTCCTGTTGCAATTGTTGCAGCAGTTGCTGAATATGTTCCAGTTTTTGATCAGCGGATGAAATAGTATAAGGCTCAGCAACAACTGCAGGCGCTTCTTCTTCTGCATTTTCCTGTAATTCTTCAACGTCCTCCTGTATTTCCTCAACGTCTTCCTGGATCTCTTCAACGTCCTCCTGCATCTCCTCCACATCTTCCTGTATCTCTTCAATGTCTTCCTGGATGTTTTCGATATCCAAACTGTTCTTGTTAACCGTCATCTGTATAAAAATGGCCAGGTAAATGGCTTCCAGCGAAACCAGCGTGGTCAGCACCAGCAGCATCTTATCAAATGTTGTAATGTGCAATGCAGGTAATAAAAAAGATACAATAAATAACAACGTGTGTACAAGCAACGAAGAGGTAGAACCGATCCACCTTGTGGCGATGTCTGCTATATGCTCCAGCCTTGCCGCATTCCGCGTTTTCGATGTCATTTTTGAATAAAGTTTTTGATAAGCGGCGGCAAGTTAAGCTGAATAATTGAAACAATGCTAGCTGGTAAACAGGAAAGGATGGGTAACTGCATCAAGATTTCTTAAGGCCATAGGTTCGTTCTGCTTTGTAAAGCCGTGCTTTAGCGCGGCAAGGTATACGAAGTGATCGGTAGAGTGCCACCGGCACGGTGCGTTATGAGCCGAACCTACGGTTCTCCATCCATCCGGGCAGCTCGTCAAACGGGTTAAAACCCGTTTTTGAAAATCTTTTCGAGGCACTGCCTCTGCTCTTTACCACCTGTTTTAATTTAAGTGCGTTTGTCCCTAAGGAAAGGGGGGCTAAAAATCTGTGAGAAAATCATCACTTTCCTTTTGTATCAAATACAGCCACGCCCACTCTCGAATCAGCGCAGCCATAATACAGGTACCATTTGTTTTTAGAATACACCAGTCCTTCAATAAAAACAGTGCCGGCGGCATATTGTCCGGATCGTTCAAAGGGTTCGGTGGGATACAGGAAGGGCTTATCCAGTCGCGCAAGGACCTTAGTCGGGTCTTTTTTGTCGAACAATACCTGCCCGGCGCAATAACTATGTCCGGCATAATTAGTGTCTCCCTTAGTTCCCGAACTGTTTTTACCATTGTAGAGTAACAGGATCCCTTTGTCAGTAAGCAATGCCGGGGGACCGCACTCGGTTAGGTCGCTGTCGAAATAGCCGCTTCTTGGAGCGATGAGCCGCAGCAGTTCCTTTTTTTTATCCAACAACGGCGTCCAGTTAATCAAATCATCGGAGACGGCCGGGTTTACAAAATACTCGCCCCAGTACATGAGGTATTTGCCATTTATTTTTGTAATCACCTGCCTGCCGCTGACCAGTTTTGTCACAATGGAGGCCGATTTGCTGGGCCGGTTGGCAAAACGCCCATCCCATGCCGTTTTAAAAGCTGGCCCGTGCTTGGTCCAGTGCACCAGGTCTTTAGAAGTAGCTACCGAAAGACGCGGTGTTTTCAGGTTCCAGGAAGTGTATAAAAGCACATAAGTGCCGTCTTCTGTTTGGGCGACTCTCGGGTCTTCCGATCCTCCGGGCCAGTCAATAGCTTGCTGTCCGTCATTACCCGGATACAGTACCGGCGCCGGATGTATTTTCATGGTCATGCCACTGGTGCTTTCCGCCAACCCGATCCGTGAAGTATGCCCGCCGATCTTGTTTTCCCCGGTAATATCCTCTGCTCTAAAAAGTACAATGATTTTATTATCCTTTACAATGGCGGCAGGGTTAAAAGCAGCGTTGGACATCCAGGCTACTTTTTTCCCGGACATAGGATCCAAAAAAACATGCTGGTTATCCGGAAGGATAACAGGTTTTGCCGGTTCAGGACGTACAAAAGGCCCCAGGGCCCAGGAGGGCAGGGAGGATTGTGCAACAACTGTTGCACAAAAAAACAGGAAGCATAACGTCAGGAGATTTTCTTTCATAACTATTTAAAAGCAATGGCTTTTGTGAATATAGCTATTTAGGAAGGAATCCGGCAATTGCCGGGAACATATAATTTGCGTTTATTTTAAGCAAACCCGAAGACATCGTCAGGATCGACCCTGAAAGGGTCGCCCTTTAAATAGCCGGCGGTGCAACCGCCGGGTCTGTTGCAGTAAAAATGTTGAACCCCGCGGGGTTCAATATTGATTTCGGCATTATAACCCACGCGTTTCACGCGCGGTTAAGCGGATTGCACCCTTTGAGGGTTTCTCATCGTTTAAGTAAATGAAATTGATTCGTGAATCAGCGGCGGTTATTAGATCTATGTGGCCCGCCCCTCAGCGCTTCTGTGTTTCAGTGGCAAAAAACTTTTTCCTCTTGAAATTTTTTTCAAGGCCATTCCTTTCTTTTAATTTAAATGCGTTCCTCTGCATTCGTGTATTAGTGGCCTTTTTCCTTTTTCTTTTACCCGTATCTTTGCCCCCGCATAAAAAACAACGGATGAAAGCTGGGAAATTAAGTACGTCGATCATTGTAATACTCCTGATCCTGGTGGTAGACCAGGCAGTAAAGATCTATATAAAAACACACTATCCCATTGGGGAGGTAACCCATATTTTGGGCATGAACTGGGCGCGTCTTCATTTTATCGAAAACTCGGGCATGGCCTGGGGCTGGAAATTTGGCAACGAGGCGGGTAAGGTGGCGCTGACACTGTTTCGCCTGGCGGCAGTAGTTTTTGGCTCCTTTTTGCTGGTGAAATTTGCAAAAGAAAAATACACCCGCGGTTTTATGATCTGCGTGGCGCTGATCTATGCCGGGGCGCTGGGCAACCTGATCGACAGCATGTTTTACGGGATGCTCTTCGACAAAGGACTGCATTTTGACCCTGCCTTTGGCGATTATATTGGTTATGAAGGTATTGCAAAGATCGGCGGGCATGGCTATGCTTCGTTCCTGCACGGCAGCGTGGTGGACATGTTATATTTTCCCATGATCAAAACCCATTATCCCTCCTGGTTTCCCGGGGTGGGCGGCGAGCCATTCGAGTTTTTTGCACCGATTTTTAATATTGCCGATGCGGCTATTTCCACCGGGGTGATCGCCCTGCTGGTATTTCAAAAGAGATTTTATAAAAAAGTGGAGGCGCCAGTTGCGGTAGCAGAAACCGGAATCAGGGAAGAACAGGCAAGCTAAAGTTTTGCATTAACTGCGCTCTAAAAAGTATTCTGGGCCGGTAAGGCGGAAAGGCGTTTAGTGAGAATCGATCGAAAACAAATCCTTCCCGTTTTTCCGGATTCCCGGCTATTCATTAGCCTTTGATGGGCTTGTTTTATTTCAGCAAATGGTACACCAGGAAGCTGAGCACATAAGCCAGGCCGGTCATGTAGGCAAGCTGTATCAGCGGCCATTTCCAGCTACCGGTTTCTCTTTTTACAATTGCGAGGGTACTCATACAAAGCATGGCAAAAACATAAAAAATAAGGAGGGAAACTCCCGTTGCCACAGTAAATACTTTGGAGCCATCTGCAAAAGTAGCCTGATCCATTTTTTCGCGCAGCGCCTTATTCTCTCCTTTGTCATCCTGAACGCTGTACAAAGTAGCCATGGTTCCTACAAATACCTCGCGGGCGGCAAAAGAGGTGAACAGGGCAATGCCTATTTTCCAGTCGTAGCCCAGCGGCCGGATCACCGGTTCTATCGTTTTACCCATAATGCCGGCATAGGAATTTTCAAGTTTGGCTGCGGCCCGGGCCTCGTCTGCTGCTGTAGTGTCGGCGTTGGGTTTTGCAAGGGCTGTCTTATATTGTTGTTCAATAACGTTTATACGCTTGCCGGGCCCAAAAGAACTTAAAAACCAAAGGATTACGCTAATGATCATAATGATCCTTCCTGCCTGCAGCACAAAGATCTTTGCCTTTTCGATCATCGTCTCCAGCGCATTTTTCCATCTTGGGGAGCGGTAAGTGGGCAATTCCAGTATAAAATAGCTTTTTTCCTTGCTTTTGATAAAGAATTTGGCCACATAGGCCACCAATAAGGCAAAGGCAACGCCCAGCAGGTAAAGTCCCATCATTACCAGCCCCTGCAGGCTGATAAACCCTAAAAAGTATTTTTGTGGGATCACCAGCCCCACCAGGATAACGTATACCGGTAGCCGGGCGGAGCAGCTCATAAGCGGGGTGATCAGGATCGTAAGAAGCCGCTCTTTGCGGTTTTCAATGCTGCGCGCGCTCATAATGGCGGGAACGGCACAGGCAAATCCGCTGATCATGGGCATAACACTTTTGCCATTCAGCCCTACACTGCGCATCACGCGGTCTGTCAGAAAACTGATCCGGGCCATATAACCCGTATCTTCCAGTAAAGCAATTAATCCGAAAAGGATCATGATCTGGGGCACGAAAATGATGATGCCCCCCAGTCCTGCAATAATGCCGTTGATCAACAGGTCCGTAAGCCGGCTTTCCGGCAGTACCTGTCCCAGCCATCCGCTAAATGCCGCTGTGCCCGAATCAATCCAATCCATTGGATAAGAAGCGATCAGGAACACGCACTGGAACATGAAGAATAATACACCCAGCAGAATGATATACCCCCAAAACCGGTTCAGGAAGATATTATCCAGCCGCTCCGTAACAATATTTTTCCGGTTGGGATCCGGAACGGTTACGGATAAGCTCATGATGTTGTTAATGCGCTGGTATCGTTGCAGGATCTCTTCCGCCTGGGTTTTAGTGGGGTTAAAAGCGTTCGCCTGCTCGGTTGCTTCTATCTGGTCCTGTAATTCGTTGGTAAGGGTAAAGGTTTCGTGGTTGATCAGGTAATGTACTCCTTCATAAGAGCTGATGCCGGGTACAAGGGTCTTCACTTGTTCAATGGCCTTCGGCGCCAGCGATTCAATCGCTATAAAATCATGCACCGGCGGGCGGTATAAATTGCCCGAAACCATTTCGATGGCCTTTTTAAGATTGTCGATACCCTTGTTTTTACGAGGGTTTACGGCAACGATCGGGATGCCCAGTTCCCGTTCCATCTCATTGATATTGATATGAATACCCTTTTTACGGGCCAGGTCCATCATGGTTAAGGCCATTACCACGGGGCGCTTCAGGTCGATGATCTGGCTGCAGAAAAGCAGGTTCCGTTTCAGGTTACTGGCATCGGCCACCACTACAATGGCATCCGCCTTTACGTCTTTATCCTGGTTCAGAATAACTTTATACGCCACTTCTTCATCCAGCCGGCGGGGATATAAACTGTAGGTTCCCGGCAGATCTATAATTTCTGCTGAAAATGGACCAATTTTGGTAAATCCGGTCTTTTTATCAACAGTAACGCCAGGAAAATTTCCAACTTTCTGATTGAGACCGGTAAGGGAATTGAACAGGGAGCTCTTTCCGCTATTCGGGTTTCCTACCAATGCTATATGTAACGACTTCTTTTCCAAAATCTGAGCGCGGCAAAATTACGACTCCTGACGGTAGTACGCTTACGAATTTGGGAAAACTCAGATTTGGGCCTGGAAGACGGCAAAACAACGGGAAACCTTTCCGGTTTCCCGGCAACTCACATATTATTGTCCAAATTATGAAGCAGCCGAAAACGGCAGCGGAGCGCTATCCTCAGCAGCTGACTTAAATCCAGTAATTTCTGCGGCAATATTATTCAGATCGCCCGTGGCGCGACTAATGAGCAGGAACTGGTCGATGATGGGTTTTAATTCAGTAAGCTTTACGCGGGTTTCGGTATTCAGCAATCCCTGTTCCAGTTCCAATTTGCGTTTTTCCAGTAATTGGCTTACCTCGGACTTGAGTTGTTTCGTATCGTTGGCCCCCGGGTTCAATCCCGTCGCTTCATCGGAAAGTACGGCGACAGCATTTTCCAGTTCCAGCAGGGTGTTGGCAATAACCGGTTCAAAGTTCCGGGAGCGGTATTTGGGCGCCAGTTGTTTGGAATAATGGGCCAGCGTGGCAATATGGGAATTGATCGTAAAGATCATTACCACAAATTTGTGCAGTTTCTTGATGTTCTGCCGTTTGCTTTTGGGCTCGCTCAGCATGCGCTGAAAGGTGCCTGAAAGATTGGCCTGGGCCACAAAAGCTTCTTTCCGGCTGAGTTTATAGTCCGAGTCCGGCCCTCCGTTAACATAGGCCCGGGAAA
>JAGIAQ010000015.1:7055-48625 GCA_017744795.1 Niabella sp.
CAAAATAAGCCGCCGTTTTTTGCAGCGCCGTGATCATATAGGTTTTTACCTGTTTCTTTTCCCAGGAGGGGATGAGGTAGGTGGCTAAGAAAGCGATCAGCGATCCGATAATGGTGTCCAGCACCCGGTTTTCAATTACAACGTGAAAGTTCTTGCTGTTCAGCAAAAAGAACAGGATCATAACATAAGCCGTGGTAAAAGTGACGCTGATCAGGTACCTGGTGCGCATGAAACTGTAGGTGGCGATCATCAGGAGGATCATGACCACAAATCGCTCTGTAGGCGTATCCATCAGAAAAAGTAACCCGATGCCGCCCAGTGCGCCGATCACCGTGCCCATCACCCGCTGGTAATTGCGCTGTTTCGTAACGCTGTAGGTGGGCTTAAGGATAACGATGGTGGTTAACAGGATCCAGTAGCTGTAGCCAAGCGGCAGCAAATGGCCCGTAATAAAACCCAGTGTTGTTGCAATGCACAGGCGCAGGGAGTGGCGGAAGGTATTGGATTGCAGGGAAAGATTTTCCCGGATCAGGTTCCGGTCGAGATCGCTTTTTTCCAAAAAAGAATTATAATTATCCGCCAGTTTTACGTCCGGCTTCACCCGGTCGTAGCGGGTGTAATGATGCAGCGTATACAGGCGCAGGGTCATGTCTTCCAGCGATTGCATGATTTTGCGCATATTGATCAGGGCCTCCAGGTTGTCTGCATTGCGATGCTGGTTAGCGAAGGTGTCAAAATGGGTTTTCAATCCGCGCATTTCTTCATTCAGATCCCGGGTAACGCGGGAGCGGCGGCCACCCTGGATGGATACGCCGATCTCATATAACTCATCCACCATGCTCAGGATCACTTTTTGAAAATGGGGCAGGATAGTGGTGCCATCGAACCGTTTGTGCATCGATTCATAATTGTAAAAAGTGGCATTGGCTTTTTCAAAAAGATCCACTGATTCAATAAACAATACCAATAATCCCCTGCCGGTGGTGGTGACTGATTTTACGATGTTGCGACTTTTGAACAGCATTTCCCGTACCAGGATCTGTTTGTCCTGTACTTTCTGTTGCTGCAGCATCAGGTTGCTGTAGGTTTTATCATAGTCGACGCCTTCTCCGTAAAAATAGGACCTTGTTTTCAGGTAATTGCCGATAGAAATGATACAGTCGCCCAATGCCTGCTGAATAACGCGGTACGGACGAGCGCCGTTCAACAACAAACTGAGCCCGATGTACCAGCCGCCGCCGCAAAGAAGATAGGCGCCATCCACCAGCACGCCCCAGCCCGTTGCCTTATGATAAAGGGTGAGCACCATTACCAGCAGGCCGGCAAAGCCGACGGCGTTGGTGCGCGCATTGTAAACACCCAGCATGCCCAGGGAAAAACTAAGAAAGCAAATGACTATTCCCGTGATCCAGGGGTTGGTATGGGCGAAGCCGGTGATCAGATCCACACAAAAAATAAGCGCCAGGGCGGCGAACATGCCGGACCGGCGTTCGCTTATGGGGCCGGGAATATCTGCCGTGCTGACGCATAATGCGCCTAAAGACACGATCAGGCCGGTTTCCAGCTGGCCAAAATAACTCAAAACAATGGATGGCAGGGTGATGCCCACAGTGATCCGTATCGCTTCATTAAAATAATAGCTGGTCACAAACTGCCGGTATTCTTTTATATAATCCATTGCATACAAATTTACGAACAATGAAGGGTTTGATAAACAGGGCAGTAGATCGGTTTGTTGGGCATTGAGAATATTTTTTGTAATTTCATAATAGTAAAATTTAAAAAATGAGAACACTTAGTGTGGCTATTTCTGATATTGAATTTAATAAGTTTGGGATAAAGAAAGACCACCTGACTTTTTCTGACCTATTAGACATTGTGAGCAGGGAGCTCGGTAAAGAAAACCTGAAAAAAGCTGCTGAATTGGCTGATCAACACGGGCTCTCAAAGATGACAATGGAAGATATTACAGAAGAAGTGAAAGCTACCCGGCGTGCAAAAAATCATAATTGACACCAATGTTATTGTTGCTGCATTAATACAACGCAATTATCCACACCGGATACTATATGATTTGTTTCTTGAAGACCTGTTTTTACTCTGCCTGTCGGTTGAATTATTATCGGAATATTATGATGTATTATCCAGGCCAAAATTCTCTAAATTTTCTGATTTTTCAACAAGAGCCAGAATTCTGTTAGCGGATATTGCTTCTAAATCCCTCTACTTTGCGCCTTCTGCCAAACTGGATATAATAAAAGACCAGGATGATAACATGATTTTAGAACTTGCCGATGAGAGCCGGGCGGATTTCATTGTTACAGGAAATACAAACGATTTTACATTCCCAAATTACAAGCGTACAAAAATTTTGACTCCCAAAGACTATTGGGAGCAATATCAACCTTGATGCTGTCTGCAGGGGCCTCGGTTCGTGTCTCACGAACCGCAAGGTGGCTCCTGCTGGAATTGGTCACATTAAACTACTTGTTTGCCCCATTTTTAGTAATCATATGAACCGGCTGTGCTAATCTTGCGGTATAAAATAAAAAGATGAAAGCCAAAGATATTTACCGGAAAATAGAAATACTGATCGCCACTCTGCTGGCCGGTTTTTTTGTGTTCTATATTTCCACCAACAATAATTATTATTCCGAAAGGCATCAGTTTACAGACAATCACATTGCCTATAATTTTAACAGCAATTACCTGCAGCCCTGGATTGCCGTTATTCTTACAGCCTACCTGTTGTTTTTATTTCTTACCCAGTATGTAGAGGTAAAGACCCGGGGCTTTTTTAAGGTTACCCTATTTATATGTAGCTACCTGCTATGGGCATTTGTGCTGTCCTTTTGTTTCAGCTATATTTTTGCCTGGCGGTACGGCGACTCGGGTTACACGAATCAACGCGACGTACTTTCCGGCTTTTTTGTAGAAGGCTTTGCCGTGGCAGCGCTCTCCTTCTTTTTTTACCTGATTTATTATGGACTGAAAGAGTTGATCTTTAATGCTGCGCTTTGGAAAAAAATAAAAGAGAACAGAGGCTCAAAGGTTACTTACGCAGCGCTTAGTGTGCTGGCGTGGCTGTTTATACTTGTCATGCTTGGAGCCAACAATGCGGCGAAGTTTTTTATAATCGTTTGGGCCGTGGTATTGCCTTATGCGTTACTGATGGGTTATTTGAACGTGAAAGTGCTGATACCGGCATTGCCGGAAAAAAGACCTTTTTCAGGATATTATTTATCCCGTATTGTACCGGTGACGTTATTGATAAATTTTATAGCCACTGTATTTTGTATGGCTGCTGTGGATGGAGGAGGGGGCTTGTTTATAGGGTCCTATTTTTTATTGCTGGTATGGACAGGGGTGGCGGTGCTTCCGGCATCCTGGTGGTTTTACCGGAATCAAAAGGAAAAAACAGGATTAAAAACGGCGCTGGGCTCCTCGCAGGCCAACCTGGGCTTTTTACGTTCGCAGATCAATCCGCATTTTTTGTTCAATGCGCTCAATACCCTTTACGGTACAGCCTTACAGGAAAATGCAGAACGCACGGGAGAGGGTATCCAGAAACTGGGGGATATGATGCGTTTTATGCTGCATGAGAATATGCAGGATAAAATCTTACTGGTGCGGGAAGCGGACTACCTGCGTAATTATATCGACCTGCAAAAACTGCGCACAGCCACCTCTCCGGATATCGCCATCCAGGTAAAGGTTGATGAACCGGCTACCAATCTGCAAATAACGCCTATGCTGCTGATTCCGTTTGTGGAGAATGCTTTTAAGCACGGCATCAGCCTGAAGGAACCATCGTACATAACGATTGCCCTGCACACACAAAATAACCTGTTATATTTTGATGTACAGAACAGCATTCACTTAAAGCCGGACGGGGATCCGGAAAAATTTAAAAGCGGTATCGGCTTACAAAATGTAAAGGAGCGCCTGCAACTGGAATATCCTGATCGGCATGAGCTGCTGATCCGGCAAACAGCGAAGGACTTTTTTGTGCATTTAACCATTCACTTATGATTGAAAAAAGAGTTTTGATAATATGATTACAATGAAATCGACCGTAATTATACTCTTTATTCTTATTTCTGTAAAGGGCTTCAGTCAAAATAAAAAGCTTCTGGATAAGCCAATGATTGACAAACGTGTTGAGCTTCTTAGCATTGTTTTCCGGCTTTCCGGAAGTAATGAATACAGTTCAACATTGTTTAAAATATATACGGATAAAATAGACGCATATTATGGTGCTTATAAGAACCATGAACTTATTCAATATATAAAAAAAATACGCCAGGAAAATGGCATTGGATATGATGCCGTGATGAAAATGGCAATATATATTGATGATCGGTTGAATCCTTTGGTCCCCTTTACTGAAAATATTCCAGAGAAGCGTTGGGGGAAAGAACGCGCCTATCGGTTTGTTAAGTTATTAAAAAAATTCTATGATGATACTAATAGTAAACAGTTTTTTAAAGACAACCGGCGGTTATATCGTGAAGTAAGTAAGCGATTTCTTCCCGTTTATGAGCATCTGGATTTGTCGTGGTATAAATCGTTCTACGGGAAGAAGCCGAATGAAAAATTTATCATTATTAATGGTTTGGGCAATGGTGGCGGCAACTATGGGGTGGCGTTTGATAAGCCGGATGGTGCCAGAAAGGTTTACGCCATTATGGGTACCTGGCAAACAGACAGTTTGGGAATGGCTGACTTTAGTATTGATAGCTACTTTCCCACATTGCTGCATGAGTTCAATCACTCGTTTGTAAATTATCTTCTGAACAAAGATCCGAAACCGTTTAAAGAAAGTTGCGCTATTATTTATGATAAGGTAAAAGAGAAAATGAACAACGCGGCATATGGCAGTTGGGAAACTATGTTTAGTGAAGCGTTGGTGAGAGCTACTGTTATAAAATATATGAAAGACCATCGTTTTTCAAAAGAAGAGATTTTAAACCAGATAAACGAAGAATTAAATAATGGTTTTTTGTGGATAGAAGACCTGGTGGCAGAACTGGAGCGCTACGACAAGCAAAGAAATACATATCCAACTTTGGAGAGTTATTTTCCACAGTTAGCCTTAGCATATAATGTGTACGCAAAGAACATGAATACCTATATAACGAAATATATTTTTGAAGGAGCAAAGTTTGCGTCAATAACAGAATTTTCTAACGGGGATCAAAATGTGGACGCATCTCTAAAACAAATAACAATCAATTTTGACAAACCGTTTTCTGGCGCCCATTTTATCAGGCCTGGTGAAAAGGGGAAGGCCTTTCCTTCTTTTACAAAGCTTACCTACTCGGGGAACAAAAGATCCGTGATACTCGACTGCGCCCTGGAACGTAATAAAGAATACCAGTTTGTTTTGATAGGGCTATCTCCCCAAAAATCTGAGGAGCACGCAAATGACGACTATGAAATTAATTTTAGAACAAAATAATCAGGAGTGCAGGCCGTAACTTTACGAAACCCAGACGTTATTTAATTACTATTAAATTTTATTTATTGAACGCAATAGCCATAGATGACGAACCGATAGCACTGGATGTTATAAAAAACCTTGCTTCAAAAGTATCGTTCATAAAACTGGAAGCAGCATTTACAAATGCTTTTGAGGCGATCGGATTTTTGCAGCAGCATAAGATTGATCTGATCTTCCTGGATATCAAAATGCCTGACATTACCGGTATTGAATTGTCCAAAAGCCTGGTCAATCCGCCGATGATCATTTTTACAACAGCATACACCGAACATGCCGTGGAAGGTTTTGAAGTGAACGCGGTGGACTACCTGCTGAAACCCTTCTCCCTGGCGCGTTTCATAAAAGCCTGTACCCGGGCACAGGAATTGTTCGCCTTAAAAAATAATAAACCCGGCGAAACGGATTCCCTTTTTCTGAAGGATGGCTATGAGCAGGTACGGGTATTGCTGGATGATATTTTATATATTGAAGCGGCCGGGAATTATCTGAATGTAGTGCTGAAAAACAAAAAGCTGATGACGCGCATCACGATCAACGAAATGAGCAGCCTGCTGCCGGCTGACCAGTTTACCCGTATTCACCGCAGTTATATCGTAGCCAAAAACAAAGTGACCAAATTTAACCGGCAGGCGGTTTTTATTGATCTGCTGGAATTCCCGATCGGGAATAATTATGAGTTTGGTAAGTAGGCGTTTTCTGGAACTCAGAGGGGGGGCATGACAAATTTATCTTTTCAGCTCCGGCAGGAGCGGCGTGTTTGTAGAAAATATGCGAGGTGCGAATTGGGGCTCCGTAGGATGCCCCGTGTTTACTCCGTCTGAATGCACCTCATGTACGGTAAATTTCCGTACATTTATAAAAAAGTAAAATCATGAGTACAGCCACTACAGACCAGTCGCGCTTCGACGCACGGCTTCCCAAAGAGCAAAAGGAGTTCTTTGAGAAAGCGGCTCATTTGGGTGGGTATAGAAATCTGACAGACTTTATTATTATGACGGTTCAGGAAAGGGCAAAAGAGATTATTCAGGAAAAAGAACAGATGATTGCCTCGGAAAGAGATGGCAAGATTTTTTTTGAAGCGATAACCAATTCGAAAAAACCATCAAAGACGCTGAAGAAGGCCCTTGCAGATTACAATGCATTTGTTTCGAACTTAAAATAAAATAATGATTCAGCTCCT
Organism: Niabella sp.; assembly: GCA_017744795.1. Lineage (GTDB taxonomy): Bacteria > Bacteroidota > Bacteroidia > Chitinophagales > Chitinophagaceae > Niabella. The sequence continues at coordinate 13,739 of JAGIAQ010000015.1, forward strand.
CGATAAAAAGCACCACCGAAACAATTTTGACTGCGGAAAAGGACCTTTGAATGACTACCTGAAGCACCAGGCCGGGCAGGATGCCAAAAGAGAATTAGCTGCCTGCTTTGTATTAGCTGAAAGCGGTACAAATGATATACTGGGCTATTATACTTTGTCCAACAATAGTATTCCGTTAGGTAGTTTTCCTGAACAGGTTCAAAAAAAACTCCACCGCTCTTACCATTCTATTCCTACTGCTTTATTAGGAAGGTTGGCAATTGATATTAAGTGCCAGGGAAAAGGGATTGGTAAGATTTTGCTGATTGATGCGCTGAAGAGAAGCTATGACCTATCAACAAAAATAGGTTCCTTTGCTGTTGTTGCCGACCCCTTAGACGTAGCAGCAGAGCGATTTTATGAAAAATACGATTTCATAAAATTGCCCGACAGCAAAAAGATGTTTATAGCAATGAAAACGCTAAAAGAATTATTCGGTTAAATCAGAAAACCCGGCTTGCAGTTATTCGTAATCAGCTATCAGTTTACAGCCGTTGCTTATCAACAACAGCTAACTACTGATAACTGACTACTGAAGACTAACAACTTAATTCCTGGCGTAATAATACAGCGTACTGCTGTTCTCCTCCCTGAAGATCCGTTGCGCCGCATCGCGGATATTTTCAGCAGTAACAGCATCATAACGTTGCAGCTCGGTATTCATCATCCCCGCATCGCCCAGCAATTCATAAAAAGCCAGACTATTCGCACGGTTCAGCAGGCTCATGTCTTCAAAAGCCATCATGCTTTCGGTTTTGTTCTTTACTTTTTGCAATTCTGCTGGGGAAACCGCAACTTCTTTCAGGGTGGTCAACAGCTGTTCAATAGCGGCTTCAGCATCCTTCATATTGGCTCCTTTTGTCAGCTTGCCTTCTATACAAATAATGCCGGGGTCAATGCTGCCCATATGATAGCACTGGATGTTTACAAATAACTGCAGTTCTTTTACCAGTTTTTCAAATAAACGGGATGATTCGCCTCCGCCCAGTATATCGGTGATCAGGTCGGCAGCATAATAGTCATCGCTCAAACGGTCAGCAATATGCCAGCATTTATAAAACGCATCCAGCGGTACATCAGCATGCACTTCCATTTTTCTTGATTGGGTCTGCGTCTCTTCTGCCGGCAGTTTACGATCCGGACTGTCGCCTGCAGGGATGTTCCCGAACCATTTTTCCGCCAGTGTTTTTATTGCTTCTGTTGTAACATTTCCGGCAACCACCATAATGGCGTTGTTGGGGCGGTAATGTTTGAAAAAGAAATTTTTTACATCGTCCAGCTGCGCGTTCTCAATATGCGACAATTCCTTCCCGATGGTCATCCAGCGGTAAGGATGCTTTTTGTAAGCCAGTTCTCTCAGCTTGAACCACACATCACCGTAAGGCTTTTCAAGATAATGCTCCTTGAACTCTTCCACTACAACTTTGCGCTGCACTTCCAGGCTTTTTTTATTGAAGGCCAGCGACAGCATCCGGTCGCTTTCCAGCCAAAAGGCCGTTTCGAGGTTTTCTTTGGGTATCTGGATATAATAGTTGGTAAGATCGTTAGTGGTATAGGCGTTGTTTTCACCGCCAGCCAGTTGCAACGGTTCATCGTATTCCGGGATATTTATGGACCCGCCAAACATCAGGTGCTCAAATAAATGCGCAAAACCGGTCTGGTCCGGCTGTTCATCCCGTGCACCCACGTCATACAAGATATTCATTACTACTGTTGGTGTGGATGTATCGGGGTGCACAATTACCCGCAGCCCGTTGGCTAAAACAAACTTGTCAAACTGAATCATTGGGCGAAAGTAATACGAATTTTAAATTTATCAGGTGAAATTTCGAATGAGCATCCTGCCATTGCGCTACAATACAAAAAGGCCGCCTCCGGGGAGACAGCCTCGTATTTAGGGTTTCGATAGAACTTATTTTGCGGTTACCCGAAGGTCCACTCTTCGGTTCTGCGCTTTACATTCAGGCGTATCATTAGCGGCACAGATCGGATGATCCGGGCCATACCCATCTGAAGTAATGTTGGCGGCAGGGCTTCCCAGTTTTACGATTTCGCTGGCGGCCGCTTTTGCCCTCTCCGCGGATAATTTCTTATTAACCTCTGCAGAACCGGTATTATCCGTGTAACCTCCAAATTTTACATGGGCCTGCGGGAAGTTTTTAAGAATGGCGGCGATATTTTTCAGCTGTTGCTGAGAAGCTGGTGTCAGTACCGCTTTGCTGGTTTCAAAGTAAACCCGGTCCAGTGTGATCCAGCCCCTGGTTTTATCAACCGTATCCACAGTGCCGTTGGTCAGGAAATCATATAATTTAGCTTCCGTACTATTACCGCCAACTTTTAATACTGTGCCATCGGCCAGTTTAATTTCTTTCTCAGCGCCTACGTCATAAATATAATTACCGCTGGTAGAATCGTAAGTACCGGTTGTTGCGGCGCTGGCAGGTGCCGGAGGGGGGGCGGTGGCAGTAGAGTCTGCCCCGGTTGTGGCTGTAGAATCTGTAGTTGGGGCAGGTGTGTTATTGCAGCCTTTGCCCAGGAAATACCATAGCAGCAACACGGCAGCTGCGATCAGCAATAAGGGCAGCAGCCATTTAGCACCACCACCGGCTTTTTGCGCCGTTTCGCCCGCATAATTGTAAGTGGAGGTTGCCGTTTCTGTAACATTGGAGACGGTTTTATGCAATCCTTCGGAAATAGAGCTTAATCCCAAAATGCCTCCCAATGAACCAAGGCCTGAAGGAAGCGCGCTTAGAATTTTGTCTTTTTGCGCGCCAAGGAAGCTTGCAAATCCTGCAGCGCCTTCGTTATGATCTGCTGCATGTTTGCCGAGCAAGCCCAGGATCAGCGGGCTGATCATGCCGATCAACGTTCCGGCGGAAGAAGATTTGATCCCGGAATAATTGGCAACGGCATCCGTAACGGTATCGGTTTTATCGCCAAGGATCCCTTTAAAAAAAGCCGCCCCCTTTTCTAAAAGGTCGGCGTTGCCCGGCAGCGAACCGGCATTATTTAATACGCCACTGTTGTACATCCCTTTTGCCGCATCAAAAATATCCGCTGCGCCCTGCTCATTGCTGGTGGCTTTGGAGGCAACCGTGCCGAGTACGGTGGGAATAATTCCCGACACGGCGTTGGAAACGTTTCCTTCCGGTTCGTTTAAAAAAGATCCGGCTTTCGCAATCAAATCCTGCGAAACATAGTTTTTTACAAGATCTACAATGTTGATTGACATAATTGGAGTTTTTAGTTGTTTGTTTCAGGCGATTTGTTATTGTATGAATAGTACGGTGGGGGTTACAGTTTTTCAATTAATGGTTATATCTAAAAATATGCCATTTTCCATAATTCTTTAAAAATGAAATTTCTAAACCGCAATCGTTTCACCAGGGATTCATAATTCCGGTCAGGCGAAAGCCGATAATGTACAGGATGGATAACGAGCAATTCATAAGTGTTATGATAACTACCAGCTGCAACATGTTCCGGTTCTCTTTCATTAAAAACCCGAATGAAGCCCCGTACAGGTACAGGAACCCGGTCATGAAAACGGATACCAGTACTTCAAAACCCGCAGCGGAAAACTGATGCTTTATTAAAACAGTCAGATAGGCAATTATGTATATAAGTACCTGCATTACATTTAGTTGTGCGGCAATATATGTGTTGATGACCACATGCTCCCAGTAGTTGTACCGGCTCCGGATAAAAAAAAGATAAGTGGCGGCGCTGGCCAGCGGGATCATTAGAAAAATAAACGCGCTGAAATAATGATTAAAAAACCCCTCCCGCAGGGGCATTACCTGGCCGGGGTTATATTTTGCATAGGCTGCTGCAAGTCCTGCCGTCAGCAGTTTTACCAGCAGTGCGCCGATGGTGGACATTAATAGTACATAAGCAAAGGGCTTGAAGTAATTGACGCGCCTGCCTGCAAGATAATTGCTAAGCATTTTGCCGGGCCTTGTAAAAAGTGCGATTACGGTATAAAAAAATCCCCGGTCGATATGAAAAACGGAATGGGGAATATCATGCAGAAGGTAGGGCAGATCAATGCGCCCTTCATGGGCGGACTGTCCGCAGTTCGAACAATAATTACCTTCAAAGGGACGGTTGCAATTTTTACAGGTTATGGCAGCACTCATAGCATCCAAAGTTAATAGAATTTACAACGAATAAAAAGAGTGCCATTAACGGGAATACCGTAACTTTCGATATAAAATTTGTATAATGAAAAAATTAGTTTTGCTTGCGTTGGTGTTTTTTATCGCCCAACAGGGATTCTCTCAAAAGCACGAGGATACAGAGGTGTACACACCCGTGCCGCCCAAAGTGACACCCGGTAAGGATTGTGGAGGGCCCCCTTCAGACGCTGTTGTGCTGTTTGACGGAAAAAACCTGAACCAATGGGTGTTGACCTCCGATACCACTAAAACAGCAGACTGGATCGTAAAAGATAATATACTTACCGTAAATAAACAGTCGGGCAATATCCAAACAAAGGAGCGTTTTAACAACTATCAGCTGCATATAGAATGGCGCATTCCGGCCGATATTGACGGAAGCGGGCAGGCGCGCGGCAACAGCGGTGTTTTTCTGGCCTCGATAGGTAAAGGCGACGCTGGGTATGAATTACAAGTGCTGGATAATTATGAAAACAAAACCTACACCAATGGACAGGCAGGATCAATTTACAAACAGGGCATTCCCCTGGTTAATCCGTCGCGCAAGCCGGGTGAATGGCAATCCTATGATGTGATCTGGACGGCACCGGTTTTTGATGCTTCCGGAAAACTGTCTACACCGGCCTATGCTACCGTGTTTTTCAACGGGGTTTTGGTTCAGGATCATTTTGAGCTGAAAGGCCCTACCAAATATATTGGGCAACCTTCTTATGACACAGCGCACGGGCCTTCTCCGATCAAATTGCAGGCGCATGGTGATAAAAGCAAACCCATCAGCTACCGGAATATCTGGATAAGAGAGGTGGTACAGCCCAAATAAGAATTCCAGCCATTAAGTAAGACTTTTAAGAATAGAAAAGCAGCGTTTTTTGAAGACGCTGCTTTTTATTTTAAGTTTAGTTTTCTCAGATTATCTGTCTGCATTGATCTGCGAAAAATCCGCGCCTATCTGCGGGAACTATTATAACGGTTAAATAAAACGGGCGTTACACCACAATATTTACCATTTTATTTTTAACGTAGATGATCTTCTTAGGCGGTTTGCCGTCCAGCCATTTCTGTACTACTTCGCTGGCCAGCACCAATTGTTCCACCTCCGGTTGCGTTGCTTCAAGCGAAAGGGTCATCGTGGTACGCATTTTTCCATTAACGGAGATGGGATATTCTTTCTCTGATTCTTTAATGTAGACTTCGTTAAATACGGGGAATGCTGCGTCCAGCACACTGGAGGTATTGCCCAGCGCCTGCCATAATTCTTCTGCAATATGCGGAGCGTAAGAAGAGATCATTATTAACAAGGATTCCAGCACCTGCTTTTTATGCGACTTCAGATCCGTTAACTCATTTACCAGGATCATAAAGGCACTTACACCGGTATTAAAGCTGAAGCGCTCGTTATCCTCTTCGATTTTTCTGATCGCCTTATGTAATATTTTTAGTTCCGCCGGGGTGGGGGTATCATTTGTCCAAACGGCCTGTGCCTGCAGTTCCGTGCCCGGAGCTACGTCTTTATAAAATAAACGCCACAGCTTTTTCAAAAAGCGGTGCACGCCCTCAATGCCTTTGGTATCCCAGGGTTTGCTCATTTCAACAGGCCCCAGGAACATTTCATACATGCGAAAGGTATCGGCGCCATATTTATTTACCAGGTCGTCCGGATTTACGGTGTTGAATTTCGTTTTCGACATTTTTTCAACTTCCGTTCCGCAATAATATTTGCCGTCTTCAAAAATAAATTCAGCATTGGCAAATTCGTTATTCTTCCATTTTTTAAATGAATCGATGTCAAGCTCCGTGCCGTCTACAAAGTTTACATCCACATGAATTTTATCCAGGGTCTTTCCATCGAAGGAGGTTTCGTCGGTAATAAGGCCATGTGATACAAAGGTGTTGGTACCATTGATCCGATACACAAAGCGACTGCTGCCCTGTATCATGCCCTGGTTCACCAGTCTCTTAAAAGGTTCATCAAAGCTCAGGTAACCCAGGTCGTGCAAAGCTTTTGTCCACAGGCGGCTGTAGAGCAAATGCCCCACTGCATGCTCGGTTCCGCCAATATAGAGATCCACCTGGTTCCAGTAATCCGTCGCGGGCCGGGAAGCAAATTCGGTATTATTATGGGGATCCATATAGCGTAAAAAATACCAGCTCGATCCGGCATAACCCGGCATGGTATTGGTTTCCAGCTCCCGTGCTACCCATTCCGGAATATTGGCTAAAGGGCCCTCGCCTTCAGGGCCGGGTTTGTAGCTGTCTACTTCCGGCAATTCAAGCGGCAGGGTGGCTGCGTCCAGCGCATAGGCGGTGCCATTCTTCCATTGAATAGGAAAAGGCTCGCCCCAGTACCGTTGGCGGCTAAAGGCGGCGTCACGCATTTTATAATTAACCTTACGCTTGCCAATGCCTTTTTCTTCAATCGTTTGGATCACCAGTTCCATGGCTTCCCGCATAGGTATACCATTTAAGAATCCTGAGTTTTCCAGAACGGCATCCTTCGTGGCATTGGCTTCTTCCCCATTAAAGTGAGTGCCGATAATATTTGTGATGGGGATATTGAAATGCTTCGCAAATTTAAAATCACGCTCATCGCCACAGGGAACGGCCATAATAGCGCCGGTACCATAGCCCGCCAAAACATATTCACTGATCCAGATAGGGATCAAACGTCCATCAAAGGGGTTAACAGCATACGCTCCTGTAAATACCCCGCTGATCTTTTTTTCAGACATCCGCTCCCGCTCGCTGCGGCTTTTTACGTAAGCGATATATTCATCTACTGCTTTTGCCTGCTCCGGCGTTTTGATCTGGTCCACCAGGTCCAGCTCGGGCGCAATCACCATAAAGTCGACCCCCATGATAGTGTCCGGGCGGGTAGTGTAAACGGTCAGGGTCAATGGTGAGTGGTCAATGGTGAATTGGATCTCAGCGCCACTCGATTTTCCGATCCAGTTGGTCTGCATTTCCTTCATGGCTTCGCTGAAATCTACTTCCTGCAGGCCTTTCAGCAGCCGGTCTGCATATTCGGTGATACGCAGATACCACTGGCGCAACTTCTTTTTCACCACGGGATGGCCGCCCCGCTCGCTTACGCCGTTTACGACTTCGTCATTGGCCAGTACCGTTCCCAGCGCCTCGCACCAGTTTACCTCCCCGTATCCACAATAAGCTAAACGGTATTCCATAAGGATCGCCTGCCGGGTAGTGGCATCAAATGCGGCCCAATCTTCCGCTGTGAAAATTGGATCCCCAATAGTCATCGGGACTAAATTGGATATTCTGAATTTCTCATTGGGGAAAGGCTGATTTTTATTTCCTTCTTTTTCAAAGATCGTAACCAACTCCTGAATGGGTGTTGCCTTTTGTGTTTGCCGGTTCAGCCAGCTATTGAACAGTTGAAGAAAGATCCATTGGGTCCATTTATAATAATGCGGATCACTGGTACGCACTTCGCGCGTCCAGTCGAAGCAAAAACCGATGTTGTCCAGTTGTTTCCGGAAAGTAGCAATGTTTTTATCTGTTGAAACGGCGGGGTGAATGCCGTTTTCAATAGCGTATTGCTCCGCCGGAAGACCAAAAGCATCATATCCCATCGGGTGCAATACATTGAAGCCTTTCAGCCGTTTATAGCGGGCAAAGATATCGCTGGCAATATACCCGAGCGGGTGGCCTACATGCAGCCCGGCACCGCTGGGGTAAGGAAACATATCCAGCACATAATACTTAGGTTTATCGCTGTTGTTGGAAACGGTATAGGTACCGTCTTTCATCCATAGCTGTTGCCACTTGTGCTCTATCTCATTAAAATTATATTCCATATCTGTTATTATTCCGGGGCGGCAAATTTACAGAATGTAGCCCTGAAACAGGTGCTTACCCCCCGTGGAACTATCAAAAAACCTTAAAAATCTATTAAATACGCCATTTTTAGGCAGGAATCGTAATTTGATAGTATATTGCAGCCTCAAAAAACTGTAAAAATGGTTACTGGTAAAACTGCCCCCGTTGTAAAGGAAGTGCCGGCAATATTTGAAAAATCCAATTACCTGCTGATGCTGGTGGGCGCCATCGTGATCGCCGCAGGCATGTTTTTAATGGCTGGCGGAAAAAGTGATAATCCCGCAGTTTTTAATAAGGACGAAGTGTATTCCACCCGCCGCATTACGGTAGCTCCGGTTGTTATTATGATCGGGCTGGCTATTGAAGGCATTGCTATTTTCAGAAGATCTTCCAAGAAAACAAATTAAGCGAGTACTGATAAAAGAATTTTTAAGGCGACTACTTTTGTGTCGCCTTATTTTTTAAATCCGATTTTATGAATATTATTCAAACCATTATCCTGGCTGTAATTGAAGGGCTCACTGAATTTTTGCCGATATCTTCTACGGGGCATATGATCATCGCTTCTTCAATCATGAAGATCGACCAGGACCCATTTGTAAAATTATTTGAAGTGGCAGTGCAGCTGGGAGCTATTGTATCGGTGATCGTATTTTATCACAAAAAGTTTTTCCCGCTTAATAAATGGAATTTTTATATAAAGCTGCTGGTAGCCGTGGTTCCCGCATTGGTATTGGGCGCTCTGTTTTCAAAGAGGATTGATGCCTTGCTCGAAAGTCCGCTCACCGTGGCAGTCATGCTGTTTGCAGGAGGGTTTGTATTATTGTTTATCGACAAACTATTTACCCGGCCGGCTATTACAGAAGAGCCCGGCATCAGTTACAAAAGAGCCTTTGTGATCGGTATCTGGCAATGCCTGGCCATGTTGCCGGGAACCAGTCGCAGTGCGGCTTCCATCATTGGAGGCATGCAGCAAAAATTAACCCGCAGCCTGGCGGCAGAATTTTCATTTTTCCTTGCCGTGCCCACCATGTGCGCCGCCACCGCGAAGAAATTACTGGATGCATACAAAGAAACGCCCGAAATACTAAAGGATAAGCATAACCTGCTTTTATTGGGCATTGGAAATCTTATCGCATTTGTTGTAGCGCTGATTGCCATAAAATTCTTTATCACCTATTTACAGAAACACGGGTTTAAGATCTTTGGCTGGTACCGGATCATTGTTGGTGCCGTGTTGCTGGTTTTGATTTACAAGGGCGTTATCGTTTAATGTGAATAGTCAATGGTGAACGGTCAATAGTGAATGACGCCTTGTCGAGAAAATTGGCTACCTTAAAGGTTAAATGCTAATCACTATGTTTTTAAAATTAAATCACCAGAATCTTGAAGCGTTCAAAACTTCAATCTCTTTATTGACGGAATGCTATAAATTCACGTAAACCCTTCCTGATTTTGAAAAATTTGGGATGTCTTCACAAATAAGGCGGGCTGCTTTATCGAATGTGCTAAATATTGCCGAAGGCGCTTCCAGGAGATCACAACAAGAAAGAAAACGGTATTTTGAAATAGCACGAGGTTCCGTGGTTGAAGTGGATGCAGCTTTAGATGCTGCAGGTGCACTCGGTTACCTGGAAGATCATTCACTTGAAAAATTGGGGATTTTCCTGCAGAATTCATTTAGATTGAACAGCGGTTTGATAAATTCGAAGTAATTTCGCGCCTTCACTATTCACCCTTCACTATTGACAATGTACTCATACGAATCCAGCAAATCCCTCTTCGAACGCGCCCAGGAAAGTATCCCCGGCGGTGTTAACTCTCCGGTACGCGCTTTTAAAAGCGTGGGCGGAACGCCTGTTTTTTTTGAGAAAGCGAAAGGCGCGTATTTATACGATGTGCAGGGGCAGCAATACATCGATTATATTGCTTCCTGGGGCCCAATGATACTGGGGCATGGTTATGAGCCGGTAGTAAAGGCCATTCAGCAACAGGTGGCAAAAGCTACTTCGTTCGGTGCACCAACGGAGCTGGAGATTGAAATGGCGGAGCTCATCAAATCTATGGCGCCCAATGTGGACCTTATACGTATGGTAAACAGCGGTACTGAGGCCTGCATGAGCGCGCTGCGGGTGGCAAGAGGCTATACGGGAAAAAACAAATTCATCAAATTTGAAGGATGTTACCACGGACATGCGGATGCTTTTTTAGTAAAAGCAGGCAGTGGCCTGGCCACGTTTAACATCCAAACCGTACCGGGCGTTACGGCCGGTGCAGCTAATGATACGCTCACCTGCGCCTATAACGACCTGGCAGCAGTGCAGCAACTGGTAAAAGAGAACAAAGGGGAGATTGCCGCTATTATTGTAGAACCGGTGGCCGGCAATATGGGCTGTATTCTACCGAAACCCGGCTTCCTGGAAGGCTTGCGGCAACTCTGTAATGAAGAAGGCATGGTGCTGATCTTTGATGAGGTGATGAATGGCTTTCGCCTGGCTTTGGGCGGCGCACAGGAGCGCCTGGGTATCGACGCAGATCTTGTGACTTATGGAAAAGTAATTGGCGCCGGCATGCCCGTGGGCGCATTTGGTGGTAAGCGGCATATCATGGAAGTAGTGGCCCCGCTGGGCAGTGTATACCAGGCGGGCACCTTAAGTGGCAACCCGGTAGCCATGACAGCCGGACTTACCTTGCTAAACGAATTAAAAAACAACCCACAATTATTGATCCAACTGGATAATAAAGCCCAATACCTGAAAGAGGGGCTGGAGAGAGTGTTAAATGCCTGGGGGCAGCCTTATGTGATCAATCATTTCGGGAGCATGCTCAGTATCCATTTTAGCGACCATCCGGTCACCAATTTTAAGGAGGCTGCAGCTGCCAATAATGAACGTTTTAAACAATTCTTTCATGCCTTGTTAAAAAGGGGTATCTACCTGCCGCCTTCAGCCTTTGAAAGCTGGTTCCTGAATAATGCGCTTACCAAAGAAGACCTGGATAAAACCATACAGGTAGTAAAGGAAAGCCTGGAAGAACTTTAATGCTGGTCTTTATTTAACGCGACTACAAAATTCATCCGGGGCAACCACTTCAATGAGGCAATCCCTGAAATCCTTAATATTTCAGTGTTTCTGAGCCTCAGTGGCTAATTTTGCCGCAGAGCCATTGAAAAACGCAGAGAAAAGCGTTTCAATTCTAATGAACAAGTAGCTTTTGGGCACATTTGTCCTGCAGCAGTCTCTTCTCATCATCTCTTTCTTGCCATTGTTATATTTCGTACCTTTGCACTCATTTTTTATCCAATATGAGCGTGAAATACAGAGAATTTACGGGGTTGAACCTGCCGGCTATAGAGCAGGAGATACTGGCAAAATGGAACGAATACCAGGCATTTGAAAAAAGCGTTTCGCTGCGCGACGGAGCGCCTTCCTTTGTTTTTTATGAAGGGCCGCCCAGTGCTAACGGTATGCCGGGCATCCACCACGTTATTTCACGTACCTTAAAAGACCTGGTTTGTCGCTATAAGACCATGCAGGGCTTCCAGGTAAAACGTAAAGGCGGCTGGGATACGCACGGATTACCAGTGGAGCTGGGAGTCGAAAAAGAATTGTGCATCACGAAAGAAGATATCGGTAAAAAAATATCGGTTGAAGAATACAACCAGAAATGCCGCGAAGCCGTGCTGCGTTTTAAAGATAAATGGGACGACCTGACCCGGAAAATGGGTTACTGGGTAGATCTGAACGACCCCTATATCACTTTTAAAAATGAATATATTGAAACCCTTTGGTATCTGCTGAAGCAGCTCTATAACAAGGGGTTGCTCTATAAGAGTGTTAGCATACAACCCTATTCTCCCGCTGCCGGAACGGGCTTAAGCTCACACGAGCTGAACCAGCCGGGTACTTACAAGGATGTAAAAGATACCAGTGCCACCGTATTGTTCAAAGTGGTTCGTAATGAAAAGAGTGCATTTTTGTTTGAGCCATCGAACATCGGACATCAGACATCAGACATTTTCTTTATGGCCTGGACCACCACTCCCTGGACCCTCCCATCCAATCTGGGTTTAACAGTGGGCGGTAATATCGAATATGCGTTGGTAGCATCTTATAATCCGTACACCCATGAGCCGCAAAAAGTGATCATTGCGCTTCCTTTATTCCACAAGTATTTTAAGGAGGGTGGCGAAACGGTAGATTTTGATAGTTATACGGCAGAAAGCAAACTAATCCCCTGGAGGATACTAACTACTTACAAAGGAAAGGAGCTGGAAGGCATGCATTACGAACAGTTACTGCCTTTTGAATCTAATTCCTTCGAAAAAATACAGGAAACCACCCCGGGCGCCACACCGTTTAAAGTGATGGTGGGCGATTTTGTAACCACAGAAGATGGTACCGGTATTGTGCATACCGCACCAGCCTTTGGTGCAGATGACTATAAGGTGGGAAAGAAAAATAATATCGGCATCCTTACCCTGGTAGACCGGGAGGGAAAATTCATTGAGGGTACCGGGGAATTTAGCGGCCGCTATGTAAAAGACTATAAAGACCAGAAAGATTATGTGGATGTGAATGTAGACATCAGCGTAAAACTCAAAAAAGAGGGCCGCGCCTTTAAGGTAGAAAAATACGAACACAACTATCCGCATTGCTGGCGTACGGACAAACCGATCCTGTATTACCCGCTGGATGCCTGGTTTATAAAAACCACGGCGCTGCGCGACCGCATGGTGGAGCTGAATAAGACCATTCACTGGAAACCCAAATCTACCGGCGAGGGCCGTTTTGGCAACTGGCTGGAAAATATGGTGGACTGGAACCTGAGCCGCAGCCGTTTCTGGGGTACCCCCTTACCCATCTGGGCTACAGAAGATGGCGCTGAAATGAAGTGTATCGGTTCGGTTGAAGAGCTGAACGACGCGATCAAAAAAGCAAATGAGGTTTTAGGCGGTGACGTAAATAAAGGCTACCTGCATGACGGTATACTGGATCTGCATAAACCCTATGTAGATGAGGTAGTTCTGGTAAGTGATTCGGGCAAACCCATGCACCGGGAACCGGATCTGATCGACGTTTGGTTCGACAGCGGTGCCATGCCCTACGCACAATGGGGCTTGAACTACGAAAAACTGAAAGCCGGCGATCCGCAGCCGTTCAATCAGCCTTTTGATACCAATTTCCCCGCTGATTTTATTTGCGAAGGCGTAGATCAAACTCGCGGCTGGTTCTATACGCTGCACGCGATTGCATCACTGCTGTTCGACAGTGTAGCTTACAAAACAGTGGTTAGCAATGGGTTGGTGCTGGATAAGAACGGCAATAAAATGAGCAAACGCCTGGGCAATGTGGTAGATCCTTTTGTTACCATTGAAACCTTTGGCGCCGATGCAACACGTTGGTACTTAATAACAAATGCCTCCCCCTGGGACAATCTTAAATTCGATATTGATGGTATCAAAGAAGTGCAACGCAAGTTCTTTGGTACCTTATATAATACATATCAGTTTTTTGCGCTTTACGCTAATGTGGATGGATTCACGTTTAAAGAGGCAAAAATTCCGCTTAATAAGCGCCCCGAAATCGACCGCTGGATCATCTCCTCTTTAAATACATTGGTAAAAGAGGTTACAACAGCCATGGACGACTATGAGCCTACACAGGCGGGCCGTTTGATCGAAGATTTTGTTGATGAACACTTAAGTAACTGGTATGTAAGACTTTGCAGACGCAGATTCTGGAAGGGCGAGTATGAAGCGGATAAAATAGCGGCTTACCAGACCTTATTTGAATGCCTGGAAACCGTAACCCGGCTGATGGCGCCGATCGCTCCGTTTTTTAGCGATGCGGTTTTTCAAAACCTGAACAGTGTGGCAAATCATTTTGACGTAGGTTCTGTGCACCACGCATTGTTCCCCAAAGCGGATGAAAGCGCGATCGACCCATCCCTGGAAGAACGGATGCAGCTGGCGCAGGATATTTCTTCTTTAATTCTGTCCCTGAGGAAAAAAGTGAACATAAAGGTCCGTCAACCGTTACAGAAGGTATTAATTCCAGTCTTAAATCCGGCAATGACCGAACAGCTTCAAAAAGTGGAAGCGCTGATCCAGTCGGAAGTAAATGTAAAGGAAGTGGAATATCTCGTTGACACTGAGGGATTTATTAAGAAAAAGATCAAACCTAATTTCGTAGCATTGGGTAAAAAACTGGGGCCGAAAATGAAAGCCGTTTCCAACAAACTGGCCGGTTTTACCCAGGAAGAGATCAGTAACCTGGAAAAGAACGGACAGATTGTGCTGGATATTGAGGGTGAAGCGGTTCCCATCCTGGTAAACGAAGTGGATATCAACAGCGAAGACATTCCCGGGTGGACGGTAGCGAATAAGGGTGCCCTTACTGTTGCGCTCGATATTACGATTACAGAGGAGCTGAAACAGGAAGGGGAAGCACGGGAATTTGTAAACCGGATTCAGAAAATAAGGAAGGACAGCAATTTTGATTTAACCGATCGCATTTCGGTCCAAATTGACACAAATCAGGCATTAAAAAATGCGTTAAACACGTATAAAGACTATATTTGCGCAGAAATTTTGGCAGATGATCTGGATTTTAGTCCAATTTCATCAGGAGGTACCGAAATTGAAGTGAACGAACACAAGTTGAGTACGATTGTAACAAAAAAAGGGTAACAACAATGGCTACAAAGAAAAAAACAGCGGTGAAATCTGCGGCTACCCGCGCTGGTTCAACAAGCAAAAAAACAGCGCCTGCAAAACCTGCCCGTTCTGCCGGTGTAAAAGCAGCTGCCCCCAAAAAGGCCGCTAAACCTGCCGCAAAAACGGTAAAAAAACCGGTTGCATCGAAAAAGCCGGTTGCTAAACCTGCGGCCCGCCCTGCAGCGGTAAAAACTGTAAAGCCTGCTGCTAAGAAGGCAGTTGCAAAACCTGTGGTAAAAGCGCCCGCTAAAAAAACGGTACCGGAGAAAAAGCCCGCTGTTAAGAAAACTGTAGTTAAAGAGATACCCGTAATAGAAAAAAAAGTGGCAAAAAAAGAAGAAAAAAAAGTAGTGAAGGCTCCTAAAAAAGTGGTGGTTCCCAAACTTTCAACCAGGAGCTCAGTAAAATATCAACCCGATTTTACAAAAAGTGTTTTGGACACGCCGGCTATTGAAAAAGCGCCGTCTGTGATACGGTATTCTGACAGTGACCTTGCAGAGTTCAAGGAAATTATTTTAAGAAAACTGGATGCAGCCAAAAAAGAACTGGCGTATTTACAGGGATTGATCACCCGCAGGGATGAGGGCGGCGATATGGACGAAGGCCGTTACATGACCATGGAAGATGGCAGTGTTAGCATGGAGCGCGAGCAACTGAGCCAGCTGGCAAGCCGGCAGATCACTTTTATTGATCATTTGGAAAAAGCATTGATGCGTGTGGAAAATAAAACATATGGTATTTGCCGCGTAACCGGTCATCTGATTGACAAAGCGCGTTTGCGCGCTGTGCCGCATGCCACCCTGAGCATGGAGGCTAAATCAATGATGAGCCGCTAATTCAAAATAATTCAGCAACAGGTAAAGCGAACCCCCGATCATTGGTTCGCTTTTCTGTTTACGCAGGCGTTATTTATTCAGACTTCGATACAAACCGATTATGACAATCAACTTTGGATATGACAAAAAGCAGGTAATTCAGGCATTGCGCTATCATTTTATTTCCAAAAAGGAGATCAGGATCATGATCATCCTGGTAAATGTATTTGCTGCGCTGGCGCTGGTTTTATATGCCCTGCATAAAATAACACCGGCGGCTTTTCTTATCAATTCTTTTTTATGGTTGTTGTTAATGATCAGTCTGTGGTTTGTGCTGCCGGGCGTAGTGTACCGAAAGGCGGAGACCTTCCGGCACAACTTTTCCATGTATTTTAATGAGAACGATTTTACACTGGAGCACACCAATGGCAAAAGAAGCTGGCCTTACACCGCCTTATCCAATTACAAGGAAAGTCCGCATTTTTTTCATTTGTATTTTGATGCCCGCTCCTTTTTACTGGTGCCCAAAACGGCCTTTAAGGATACCGGCGAGATTTCGGCATTCCGGCATTTGTTGATGGAAAAAGTGCGCACAAAATAAATTTCGTCTAAACGCGGGAAGGCTGTTGTTGCGTTAGTCGTGAAACGTCAGCGGTAAAGCGTGAGGGGTTTACGTTTATCGTCTCACGGTTCCCGATACAATACGCCGCTTTACAAATAATAGAGCACTAGATGTACTTCTTCATAACAATATGAGGAATCGTGAGGTTGGTGAATTCGTTGCTGGCCTCCTGGTAGCCCATCTTTTCATAAAAGCCCAGCGCATTTTTGCGGGCCTGCATAGATATTTCGCGATAGCCCATATCCCGGGCAATATTTTCTGCAAAAAGCATCAATGCTCTTCCAATGCCCTTTCCCTGCAGGTCGTTCAGCACTGCCATTTGTCGCAGCAGCACTATCTGGGCCGATTGTTTTACCAGCATGCAGCAACCCAGCATCTTTTCATCCTCAAAAGCACCAATAAGCACATTGTTTTTGTCGGCATTGAGATCCTCTTCCGTAAGCACCAGACCCAATGGTTTTCGTAATATTTCATTACGAAGGTCTACCATTTGCCGGTACTCTTTGGAACCATGATCTATAATCTTTAATGCCATAAATATTCCTGTTATTGGTACGGGTCATAGGGGGTTTCAGCTACTTTATTTGATTTGTAAATTAAGGATTTTTAACCGGTTCAATACAATTTTAGTTTTTTTTTTCTTTTTGTGCAGTTTTAGTCAAAAACTCTATTTTTGCACCAATAACTAAATTAATAAGATATGTCAGACATTGCATCAAGAGTTAAAAAAATTATCGTTGACAAGTTGGGCGTTGACGAGGCAGAAGTAACTAATGAAGCTTCTTTTACAAATGATCTGGGTGCCGATTCATTGGACACCGTTGAACTGATCATGGAATTTGAAAAAGAATTCAACATTTCTATTCCAGATGAGCAAGCCGAAACGATTACTACTGTTGGTCAGGCTGTATCTTATTTGGAGGAACACGCCAAGTAATTGATCAGGGTTTAGACAAGCTTGGCTTTTAGTAAAGACAACAAGTACACCGCCTTTGACTGTGGTATTCCATAATTAAAGGCGGTTTTAGTTATATTTAAATAAGGATAAACCATTTTATGGAGTTAAAAAGGGTAGTTGTAACCGGAATGGGTGCATTAACACCGTTAGGCAATACCGTTGATGATTATTGGAACGGGCTGATTAATGGCGTTTCTGGGGCTGCCCCCATCACCTTATTTGATGCCAGCAAATTCAGAACGCGCTTTGCCTGCGAGGTAAAAAATTTTGTAGCTACAGATTTTCTTGACAAAAAAGAAGCCCGGAAAGTTGATCGCTTTACGCAGTTTGCGCTGGTTGCAAGCGACCAGGCGGTAAAAGACGCCGGGCTTACAAAGGAAAATATTAACCCCGATCGCATTGGAGTGATTTTAGGAAGCGGTATCGGTGGGTTGATCACTTTTCAGCACGAGGTGATGGATTTTGCAAAAGGAGACGGGACTCCCCGTTTTAACCCGTTCTTTATTCCTAAAATGATCCTGGATATTGCAGCGGGGCAGATCAGCATGCGGCACAATTTTCGCGGGCCCAACTATTCTGTGGTGAGTGCCTGCGCCAGCAGCACCAATGCCATGATCGATGCCATCAACTTGCTGCGCCTGGGAAAAGCAGATATTATTGCCACCGGAGGCAGCGAAGCAGTGGTAAGCGAGGCAGGTGTGGGTGGATTCAACGCTATGAAGGCGATGAGTGAACGTAATGATGACCCGGCTACTGCCAGTCGCCCCTATGATAAAGACCGTGATGGTTTTGTAATGGGCGAAGGTGCAGGGATATTAATATTTGAAGAACTGGAACATGCAAAGAAACGCGGCGCCCGGATTTATTGCGAAGTGATCGGCGGCGGCGCTACAGCAGACGCCTATCATATTACTGCTCCGCATCCGGAAGGATTGGGTGCCAAAAATGTGATGATCGCTGCACTGAACGATGCCGGTATACAGGCTGCCGATATCGATTATATCAATACGCACGGTACTTCTACTCCCCTGGGCGATATTGCAGAGACCAAGGCCATATTGGAAGTGTTTGGAGAGCACTCCTATGATTTAAATATCAGCTCAACCAAAAGTATGACCGGGCATTGCCTTGGAGCTGCAGGAGTACTGGAAGCCATTGCCTGTATTAAAAGTGTGCTGCACGATATTGTGCCACCTACCATCAACCATTTTACTGACGACCCTGAGCTGGATGCACGATTGAATTTTACCTTTAACAAGGCCCAGGAACGGAAAGTAGATATTGCCTTAAGCAACACCTTTGGTTTTGGCGGACACAATGCCTGCGTAATCGTAAAAAAATATTCATAGTGCGCTTTGAATTTCATAAAAGGGCTTTTTAAAGGAAAATCGGGCACTGCCTTAAAAAAACAGTTGCGGAATATATTGGGTTTTACGCCCGATAATATGTCCTTGTACAAAACCGCACTCACCCATCGCTCCCTTAAAGAAAATGTGGATGAGAACAATGAGCGTCTGGAGTACCTGGGCGATGCTGTTTTGAGTGCCTTGATTGCCGATTACCTGTATAAAAGATATCCTTACCAGGGAGAAGGCTTTTTGACGGAAATGCGCAGTAAAATGGTGAACCGCCAGCAATTAAACGAAGTAGCGCTGAAAATGAACCTCAAGAAGATCGCCAATTTTAATAAGCTGGACCATACTTTAAGAGGAAGCCATATTTTCGGTAATACGCTGGAAGCCCTTGTAGGAGCCATTTACCTGGACATTGGGTATAAAAAGACCTGTAAGTGGGTGTATGATTATATTATTTCGCCGCATATGTTCATGGAGGAGCTGGAACTGCGCGAAATCAACCATAAAAACAAGCTCTACGGCTGGGCCAATAAGCTGGGCAAAACCCTTGAATTTGCAACTATTGAAGAAAAACTTGAAAACGGACGCCGGTTATTCACAATTGGTGCAGTTGTTGATGGAGAGATAATTGCCCGGGGGAAAGCATTTAATAAAAAAGATGCTTCTCAAATTGCAGCAAGCCTTGCAGTAAGTTCCCTGGGGATCAATAACAACGAAGAAGGGCTTATTTCATCACATTAAAACAGCTTTCATGAAAAAAATTTTGATCGCGGCAGCAGCATTACTGGGAGTTATTGCCTGTTCCAATAAGGAAAAAATTGCCCAGGCAATGAAGTATGACCAGGTGGTAATGGATCATATGGAAAAAATGCACCAAACCCTCTTTGCCGTACAGCGGCTGGCAACCAGCGATAGTGTGAATCTGCAGCTGGAGGCCACTAAATTTGCGTCAGAGATCGATTCTTCTGCAAAAGCGATAAAGGACCTTCCTGATTTTAACGGCAATGCCGCCTATCGTGATGCAGCTTTAAAACTGGCGGACTTTTATAAAAGCGCTGTTACGGGACCCTATCTTGAGATTGGCAATGCTTACAAGGAAATAAAAGATACGGCGGCCCTGCACAGCAAGGTAGATGCCATCGTTACAAAACTGCAGCAGGATGAATCTGTGGCCGATGATGACTTTATAAAACAAAGAAATGATTTTGCCGCGAAGAATAATTTTAAAATAGATTCAACGGCGACCAATTAAAATTCTTTTAATTAATTTTAAAGGTGCTGCACTGAAAAGGGCAGCGCCTTTTTTATTCAAGCAATGCTTCATTTCCCCATTTATCTGGACAATTGTGCCACCACCGCCTGCGATGCCCGGGCAGTGGACGCCCTGTTGCCGTATTTCACGCAATATTTTGGAAACCCGTCCAGTCGTAACCACGCACAGGGCTGGGAGGCTGCGGTGGCCGTAGAAGAAGCGCAGCAGCGCGTTGCGGGGTTAATAAACGCCGCTGCCGGTGAAGTGTATTTTACATCGGGGGCCACGGAAAGCTGTAATCTGGCGCTGCGGGGGATCTGCTCTATGTACGCCGGAAAAGGAGATCATATTATTACAACCAGGGTTGAGCATAAAGCCGTTTTGGATACCTGTAAGGCGCTTGAAAAACAAGGTACCGGGGTTACTTATCTTGATGTAGATGCCGAGGGACAAATTGACCTGGATGAACTGAGCGCATCCCTTCGGGCAAACACGATATTAATTGCAGTGCAATGGGCCAATAATGAAACCGGGGCACTGATGCCCATAGAAGCAATAGGCACCATTGCCCATGAAAATAATATATTGTTCTTTTGCGATGCAACCCAGGCTGTTGGTAAGATCCCTGTTGATGTAAAAAAGGCAAAGCTATCGCTGATGGCGTTCAGCAGTCATAAATTGTACGGTCCAAAAGGTGTGGGCGCCCTGTACATTAGCCGCAAAGATCCGCGGGTAAAAATAACGCCCCAGATAACGGGTGGCGGACAACAAAAAAATATCCGGAGCGGTACCTTAAATGTGCCCGGCATTGTGGGATTTGGGAAAGCTTGCGCCCTTTCGGGTGAAGAGATGGATGCAGATTGGCATCGTCTTTCAGCGCTGCGCAATAAACTGGAGCAGGCCTTATTGTCCCTTCCGGAAACCTTTGTGAACGGGCACCCCACACAGCGTTTACCGCATGTAACGAACCTGTCGTTCGGCTACCTCAACAGTAACGAGATGCTATCGGTATTAAATAAAGACATTGCTGTTTCATCCGGCTCGGCCTGTACCTCGGGATCATTGGATCCTTCGTATGTTTTAAAAGCAATGCGGCAGCCGGATGATCGCGCGAAAGCCGCCATACGCTTCAGTTTGGGGCGTTTCACTACCGAAGAGGAGATCGATTATACCATAGCATTCGTGTGCCGTGCAATAGCAGAGCTCAGAAAGAATAGCCCGGCCTGGCAATTGCGACATTGATTTTTTCAGTAACTTTAGAAATACCAGCTGCAGGTTGGCCCCTGAATGATACGCGTGCTACTCATATGTTTAACGTTACAGACTGCTTGTATATTTACTGCGAGTGCACAGGAGGAATTTGTTGACCCCCCCAGCAAATTATTAACAACTCTCCAGTTTGAACAATTTACCGGTGGCGTTATAGTACTGAAAGCATTACTTGATGATTTTAAGGATTCCCTTTCTTTTATTTTGGATACGGGAAGCGGCGGCATTTCGCTGGACTCCACTACAGTGGCTGCGCTGGGCTTGCAACCCTCGGCTCCCGAAAGAATTATACGGGGCATCGGTGGCATAAGAAAAGTGGGTTTCTTAAAAGATCGCAGGCTAAGAATAGGCACGCATGAAATCGACAGCCTGAATTTTCATGTGATCGATTATGATGTATTAACTGCTTTATACGGACGAAGGATTGATGGGATCATTGGCTATTCAGTATTGAGCCGGTATATTGTAAAAATAGATTATGATAAACAGGTGTTAAGCCTCTATACAAAAGGAACGTTGAAATATCCAAAAGGAGGATTCCTTTTAAAGCCCTATATACGGATGCTGCCTTATTCCAGAACAAGTATTGAAGATATGACGAAAAGAGGATTCAACTACCTGTTTGATATTGGCGCCGGCCTAACGGTCTTATTTTCGGATGACTTTGTTAACGACAGCACCTTTCTGAAACCTAAAAGGAAACGCTATTTAAAACAGGGGGAGGGGCTGGGCGGCAGGGTAGATATGTACCTGACGGTAATGAAATCATTGCGGGTTGGCCCTTACCGGTTTCGGAATGTGCCGGTAAATATTTTTAGCGATGATTACAATGTGACCTCTTATCCCTCGCTGGGCGGCCTGATCGGGAATGATATTTTCAGGCGCTTTAATATAATTCTCAATTACGATAAACAGCAGATCTACTTAACCCCCAACCAGTCTTTCAATTCGCCTTTTGATTATGCCTATTCGGGTATTGAGCTGTACCTGATCGGCAATGCGGCCATCGCCGGAAAAATTCCTGTGGGGTCTCCTGCAGACAAAGCGGGGCTTAAAGAAGGCGACCAGATACTGGCCGTGAATAATAAATTGGGCCTGTCGCTCGATGACCTGAAACAATCTCTTCAATCGAATTACGGGAAAGTAAAGATCCTTTACCGGCGTAACGGGGAGCTGCAATCAACCGTGCTGGATGTGATCAATATTCTGCGGAAATAATAAACCATTAAGGGTTAAGATATTCATTAAGTCGATTTCTTAATGGGCTTAACACCTCAATGGTTCAAAAGTTTTTCATTGTACGGTTTTTTGGTCAGCCCCTTATATGATTAAATATTGATATTCATTCATTTTGCCTGCATCGAAAAATGATACTTGCCCGAACCCGTCTGCACTTTTATATACCCTTCTTCGCTTCCAAGATTCTGAATGTCTTTTATGGTGCCCAGCGGTTTGCCGGACTCTGTTATGGAGGCGGCATTGCCCGCCGGCAGATAAATGGTCGCATTTGTATTAGCAGGCACTTCCACATCCATCGTCAGGGTATTGCCATCAATCTTCCATCCGGCAGCGGCCGTTCCATAATAGGTTTCCAATGTTGCGGAAGCATTTTTAAAATTGCCCCCGATATGGGGCTGTACTTTTATATGCTTGTAGCCAGGCCCATCGGCATAGGTATCTAACCCAACCATTTTGCGGTACATCCAGTCGCCAATGGCACCATAGGCGTAATGGTTATAGGAATTCATACTCGGTGTTTGAAAAGTGCCATCGGGCTTAATGCCATCCCAGCGCTCCCAGATCGTTGTGGCCCCTTTTGTTACCGGGTACAGCCAGGAAGGGTAGGACTCCTGCAGCAGCAGGGCATAGGCAACGTCGTTATGGCCGAAGCGGGTAAGCACATGGCACAGATACGGTGTTCCCAGGAAGCCGGTGGTTAAATGATTATTGTAACTTTTAATATTTTCCACCAGGCGGTCGGCAGCCTGTTTACGCAGATTTTCCGGAAGCATATCAAACTGTAATGCCAGCACATAAGCCGTTTGCGTGCCGGAAACCAATCGCCCGGAGGGCGTCATATATTCTTTCAGGAAGGCGGCCTTTACGTCTTTTAAAAGATTTGAATAAGACGCGGCATCGTCTTTTCTATCTAAAACATTCGCAGCATTGATCAGCAACTGCAGCGAATTTGCATAGAAACATTGCGCAATAAGGTATTTGTCCGTTACTGCCGAGCGGCCATCGTTATCATCGTTAGGACGATAAAATAACCAGTCGCCAAAATGGAATCCAGTGTTCCACAGGTTGTCGTTTGTGGTCCGGCGAATGCTCTCCACATAATTTTTCATGCTGTTGTACTGTGCGGCCAGGGTACGTTTATCGCCATAGGCAATATAGAGCTCCCAGGGAATAATCGTAGCTACATCGGCCCAGCCGGCACTATTGCTTCCGTTGCCCAGTACATTGGGAATTACAAATGGAACGCGCCCATCCATCTGATCGGCTTCCAGGTCTTTCAGCCATTTGGTAAAGAAATTATTGACGCCCCGGTTAAATGATGCAGTGCGGAAAAAAGCCTGAGCGTCTCCGGTCCAGCCCAGCCGTTCATCCCGTTGCGGGCAGTCAGTGGGCACATCCAGGAAATTGCCTTTTTGTCCCCATTGAATATTGTGTTGTAGCTGGTTGATGAGCGGATTGGATGTAGTGAAGGTGCCGGTAGGGGCCATATCTGAGTGAAAAACCACCGCTTCAAAATTTTCAGGACGAATGGTTCCCGGGTAGCCGGTTATTTTTATATACCGGAAGCCCTGCCAGGTAAAGTGGGGAGCAAACGTTTCAATGCCGCCGCCTTTAAGAATATAAGTGTCTGTTGCTTTTGCTGCGCGCAGGTTCTCCGTGTAAAAATTGCCCGCTTTGTCCAATACTTCAGCATGATGCAATACAATAGAATCTCCTGCTTTCCCGTTTGCTTTAACCCGCACCCAACCCACCAGGTTCTGCCCAAAATCCAATACTATTTCTCCTTTGGGAGTAGTGATCATTTTTACAGGTTTGATCACTTCATGCGCTGTGATCATTTCGTTATAAGTAGCCACCAGGTTACCGGTTCCAAAAGCAGCGGGTTTGGCATTGCTCCAGCCGGCGTCATCATAGCCTGCCTGCATCCAGCCTGTTTTTTGTTTGCGGGCATCAATCGTTTCGCCGTTATAAATTTCCGAGTAAGTAATTTCCCCGGTTGCTGTTTTCCAGGAGCCGTCAGAAACGATCGTTTCATTCGTTCCATCAGTATACTCAATATGCACCTGCAACAATAATGCAATATCCTTTCCATAAAAATTCTTCTGCCCCTGGAACCCTATAAAACCACGGTACCAGCCGTTGCCTAATATGACACCGAAAGCATTTTTGCCTTGTTTCAGCAGGTCAGTTATGTCATAGGTCTGGTATTGCAATCGTGTTTTGTATGAGGTCCAGCCCGGCGTAAAATGGGCATCGCCCACCCTGTTGCCATTTACATAAGCTTCATACATACCGTGAGCCGTAATATAGGCTGTGGCTCTGGCAATTTTTTTTGTGGTGCTGAATTCCTTGCGCAACAAAGGGCTTGGGCGCAATACAGAATCTTCTGTGTATCCCGGCCCAATCCAGGAAGCTTTCCAGTCGCCGGGTTGCAATAAGGCCATTTGAAAACGGGCCGGCTGGCTCCAGGCCGATGGTTTTCCGCTGTTATCCCATACCCTTACCTGCCAGTTATACTGCTCCCCGCTCTGCAGTGCGGCGCCTTTATATGCCACGTGAACGGATGAGTCGGAATTGATCTTGCCGCTGTTCCATACGGATTCTTTTTCCCCCGTAACTTTTATTTCGTAAGCAGACTGGGAAATATTTCTTTTATCATTCCGTAACTGCCAGCTGAAACGGGGTAGGGTAACATCCAGTCCCAGAGGGTTCACCCGGTTCTCGGTTCTGAGATCGGTAACGGAAGACTGCGCATTCGCAGTTGCAGCCAATAGCAGCAGGGACAAGGGCAAGCATAATTTATTCATAAAAGCAAGTATGTATTTGTATATCTCCAATAAAGGGATTCCAAAATACAACTATTTATAAATGCAACTGTCCTGTACTCTCCTGAAAATAAAGCTTATTAAGCGGCTTCGGGTTCTGTATTCAATATTTCCCAAAGCCTGTCTTTTAATTGGGTAAGTCCCTGTTGGGTAACGGAAGAGATAAATAAATGTGGAATATGGTCCGGCATTTCTTTACTGATGGCCTCTTTCAGTTCATCGTCCAGCATATCACTTTTGCTGATGGCGATCAGAAATTGTTTATGCAGCAGGTCGGGGTTATACCGTTCCAGTTCATTCATTAAGATATCAAATTCTTTGCGGTGATCGTCACTATCTGCCGGGATCAGGAACAATAAAACGGGGTTCCGTTCAATATGTCTTAAAAAGCGGTGCCCCAGGCCTTTTCCTTCAGCGGCCCCTTCAATAATACCCGGCATATCCGCCATGCAAAAACTGCGGCCATCACGGTAATCGATGATCCCCAGGTTCGGTGTTATCGTGGTGAACGCATAGTTGCCGATCTTTGGTTTTGCTGCCGTAACGGATGATAGCAAAGTGGATTTACCTGCATTCGGGAACCCCACCAATCCTACATCAGCCAGTACTTTTAATTCCAGGGTCTTCCAGCCTTCAAGACCGGGTAAGCCGGGTTGTGCATATTCCGGCGCCTGGTTGGTAGCGGTGGCAAAATTGGCATTGCCAAGGCCGCCTTTTCCTCCCGGCATCCAAACGATCTCCTGACCGTCTTCCATGATCTCTGCTTCCTTTTCACCGGTTTCTTCATCCAGTGCAATCGTGCCCAGCGGTACTTCAATAATAAAATCTTTACCACTGCGGCCCGTCATATTATTATGACCGCCGCTTTCTCCGTTCTCGGCTAACACATTTTTATAATAACGTAAATGCAATAAGGTCCACAGGTTCCGGTTTCCCCTTAAGATGATGTGGGCGCCTCGTCCGCCATCGCCGCCATCGGGCCCGCCTTTGGATGTAAATTTATCGCGTAAGAAATGTTTAATGCCCGCACCGCCATGGCCGCTGCGACAAAAAATGCGTATCTGGTCTACAAAGTTACTTTTTTCCATCATCCTTCAACAAAGATAACGGCATTCTGTTAGAAACGCTAAATGCTGAACGCAAAACGCCTGAACGCAAAACGCCTAACGCGTAATGCTCAATGCAAAATGCCCAACTCCAAATGCAGAATGCAAAACCTCAAATGTCGCATCCAACGCTAACCAGTAATTATCAACGATCTTTAGCGTTCTGCATTATGCGTTCAGCGTTGAGCATCCCCTCAACGTTTTCTTCCGGCTTTCTTTTTTGCTTTTTGTTTATCCAGCAGCATATTTTCTTTGATCTGTTTCCAGTATCCCGGGCCATAGGAAACAAATACTTCACTGCCAGCGGCGATCTTTCTTTTGGCTCTTATAAACACACGGGTATCTTCTTCAAAATACTCCGCGTTATTGATTAAACCCTTAACCCGGTTTAAACCGGTGGCGTCATTGGCATAGCGGCCAAAGGATCCTTTGTCTTTGCTGGCGTCAATTACCAGTTCATCATTAATATGAAAAATGTATCCATTCTCAAAATCGTCCTCCACATCTTTCCAGGCCGCCAGCCGTCCGAGATACTCGGTAACAATTTCGTTTTTTGCAATATCAACTTTTACAAATAAACCCTTGCCGGCATTGGGAAGGGTGGAGGTTTTTACAAATAACCGTTTTGAAGATGGCATTGATTTATGAATTAGGAGCGGCGAATATATTGCAAAACATGATGCAATGGCATCTTTTTTTCTGTAGAATCTTTTGCCTATCTTCACCCCCACACGGGGTGCCTTTTTCCGCGCGCAGCGCGAGATGAAATACAGGCTGAGAATATACCCATTCTGTTCCGCCATGGTGGGATGGATGCACCTGATCCGGGTAATGCCGGCGTAGGAAATGACCGGCCGGATAAAACTCTGTGTTCTCGTATAGAATGGCAAATTGGGTTACCGTATTTATTGATGAATTGAAGCATACAAGCCTGTTAGAATGGCTGGGCGCAGGTTTTGGTGCGGCCGAAGTGCTGTTGGCAAAGGCGAATAAAGTATGGCTATACCCCGCGGGAATACTATCCGTGGGAATCACTATTTACCTTTTTCAACAGAGTGGCCTATATGCGGAAACGGTATTGAATGGATATTATCTTATCATGAGTATTTATGGCTGGTGGTTTTGGGTACATAAACGTGCTGTCCATCCTTTGCCGGTAACCCGGTCGGATTCGCGGGACAAAAAAATAACGATGGCGATAGCGGTGGGCGGTTTTGTGTTTTTATATTTCGCTCTAAAATATTGTACCAATTCTGTTGTGCCGGTAATGGACGCTTTTGTTAGCGCCACGGCCTGGGCGGGCATGTGGTTACTGGCTAAACGGAAATTAGAGAACTGGATATGGCTGAACATCAGTAATGCTGTAGCCATTCCTTTATTGTTTTACAAACAACTTCCCGTATATGCGCTGCTGACATTATTTTTATTTGCAGTAGCGGTGGTTGGATTTTTTGACTGGAGAAAAATAGTAGTAGAAAATGATCAGTGAACAAACTATAGCAACGCTGGCTGCGCTGGCAAAATCGTCGGATGAACAGGGCATTTTATTGCCGGAACAACTAGCGATTATTTACCGTGAGCGATGGTTCAGGCTGTTTGTGCCCAAAACGCAGGGCGGGCTGGAGCTGGGCTTACCGGAAGGGTTGGCCTTGGAAGAAGCGCTGGCCCGCATTGACGGCAGCCTGGGGTGGACGGTAACCCTTTGCGCCGGCGCATCTCTTTTCACTGGTTATCTGCCCCGGCAGCTGACGGATCCTTTTTTTGAAGACCCTGCCGTTTGTTTTGGCGGAAGTGGCGCGGTTTCAGGTATCGCAAAAGAGATACCTGGTGGTTACCTTGTGAACGGATCCTGGAAATATGCTACCGGAACGCCTTATTGTACCTGTTTTACGGCGAACTGTAAAATTGAGCGGGCAGGCCAGCTGCTTAGGGATGCAGCGGGTATGCCGTTGTATCGCTCGTTTATATTTAAACGGGAAGAGGTTGCGATCGAAAAGGACTGGAATGCCATGGGACTGAAAGCTACGGCCAGCGATAGTTTTAGCGTTACGGGGTTAACGGTTCCTGCAGACCGGAGTTTTATGATCGATCCCGGTGCTGCAACCTGGCCGGACGCCATTTTTCAATACCCTTTTTTGCAGTTTGCTGAAGCCACCCTTGCGGTGAATACTTTTGGAATGGCACAACATTTCCTGGCTGAATTTGACAAGCTAATGCAGCATAAAATAACGTCCGGCGGCTTTACCGCCGATCGGGAAACACTAATGCAGGGCCGGTTAACCATGGCCGCCAATCACCTGCAAAAATTGCGGGCCCGCTTCTATAGCGTTATAGAAGAATCCTGGGCAATCGCTGTAAAAGGGGAGGAAATACCCCAGGCAATATTGGAAGATATTACGCAATTGAGCCGGGGGCTTACAAAATCATCGCGCGAGCTGGTGGGTGATCTGTACCCCTATTGCGGCGTGGGCGCCACACAAAACGGTACGGTGATCAATCATATTTTCAGGGATATTTTTACAGCCAGCCAGCATTTGCTGCTGAATTTATAAAAGAAAAGCCCCGGACTTGCCGGGACCTCCAATAGTTTTAAAAGGCTTGTTTTAGCAGAGCCTAAGAAGCGGACTGTGTCGAACTTCCCTGGTTCACCTGGTTTTTCAGGTTGTTCAGATTATCTTTAAGTCTGTTGCCTAAATCCGTGACTTTATTTTTAATAGTTGATTTCTGCTCGGGGCTCATCTTATACCAGGCAGCTGCCGCAGCCAACCCCAAAGCTAAAAGACCATTTCTTGTGTTTTTGTTCATTACCAATGCGTTTTAAAAAGTTAGTTAATAACAAATGTAACAAAAAATTGTGCCATAAATCAACCAAATTGCTTATCGTCCGCTGAAGGCCCGTAACTAGCGGGCAAAGGAATCTCATTTAAGCGGTAATATACGCCCAGCTGTGCCCGATGGTGGGTGATCTGGTTCAGGGAATGACGAATGGCGCCGTATTTAGACCATTCGGCCAATTTATGACCGTTGCTGGCAATGCTCCAGGAGGGTTCCAGGTCGGCTTCAGCAGCGGCGGCCAAAGTATCGCTGCTGGCGCGGTAATTTTTATCTAATTCTTCCAGCAATTGCTCCCTTGAGGTGATCAGGGTAGGTTTGTAATCGCCCGTGGCAAAATCCAGGGTATCTGTAGGCAATATGAACGAAGGCCAGGCAAAGATTTCAGCAATATGTCCCGCAAGGCGATCGAGCTTCATACTTTTTTCGTGAGGGGCATAGCCGGCTTTATCGGCCGGATACAATTCAAAAAACTTTTTGGTGGTTTGATATTCGTGCTCCAGTTCCGAATTCAGTTGCTGCAACGTATTCATAGTATAATAAGAATTTTAATGAGCCTTAAAGGTACAGGTTAAATAGCGCGAATCTGAAATCGGGGGTTAAATAAACTTTAAATTGGCGTCCTTTATATTAAAAATGAACCTGAAATTCCGGAACTTTTTGACAACTTGTATGTTTATGAAGTAACTATTTTTGAATTGATAAAAATTAAAGAACCGTTATGATGACCTTTCAACAGTACCAGGACTATTTTGATGCAATACTGAACACTTCCGAACCCCAACCTCCCTATGATAATGAAAGCTATTTGCAGTATGCAAAATTAAACGGGTCGAGGTCCCAGCGTTGGCTGAAACAAAACCCGCTAACGGAAGCAACAAAGAAAATAGTAACAGCCATTGCACAAAAACAGCAATGGGTGGTTATTACAGAACCCTGGTGCGGGGACGCAGCGCATATTGTGCCCATTCTGTACCTGATGAGCCAGCTGAACGACAAGATCGATTTTAAATTACAGCTACGTGATACAGACTCGGAGATAGAACAATACCTGACTCATGGAACCCGTTCCATCCCCATTCTGGTGGTACGGGATGAAAAAGGAACTGACCTGTTTCATTGGGGACCCAGACCGGCGGCCGCGAAAAAAGTATATGAAGAACTGAAAGAACAGCAAGCTGATTTTGAGGCGGCGAAAATTGCGCTGCAGCAGGTGTATAATGCTGATAAAAGTTTGGGTATCCAGGAGGAAGTAAGCCGGTTGCTGTTGGAGCACTCTAAAAACTAGTCAATCAAAGTCGTTTACTTAAGCGCAGGATTCCGATGAATGTAGAATAAGAAATATTGAATAAGAAATGTAAAAGGGCATTATTTCAGTAACATTCAGTGTTCATTCTTTTTTGATATTTTTAATCCGCGAAAGAAGTATCTGAAGATACAGCCCGTTTCCCCGAGAGAATACAGAAATTATGACGAAAAATAAAGCAGCAGGATGGTGCCATAACCAGGCCTGAAGCGCCGGGTTGACCGGTTCCGCCCCAGCCCGGTCGCGGGATAGGGGGCGGAATTCACCTTCCGGCGGAAAAAGCAAAACAGAATGATGTTAGCAATAGAAGTGAAAAAAAGCTACCAGCAATTGCTTTTACAAAAGATGTTTTAGGCAATGAATGCAGTCCTCTGTAAGAGCCACAAGAAGATCCGGTCTGAAAGCTTAAGTAAACGACATTGAATGTAGAATGTAAAACCAGATCATGTTTCAGCAATGAAAATCGCTAACCCAACGCAATACCCTTTCTCATTTCTTATTGATTATTCTATATTTTACATTTCCATAAGCACGGGATCCCTCCTCGGCTTCGCAGAGGTTGGGATGACGTTTACCTGTGCCTTCTGTGCTTCAGTGGCAAAAAAGGAGGAATAATAATCTCCCCTTAAAAAGATAAAGGCCGGTTAACAATTGTTGACCGGCCTTCTTCATATATAATACGGAATATGTCTTTAAAAAAAATAAGAGGGGCATACTATGACCTAGAAAGATCCGGTAGCCCACTCTTAAGCCCTCTAAACCGACGTAAAAGTAGGAAGCTTTACTGATCGTTTAAAAGGTTATTCGATGAACTACCTTAATTTTCAGGTGGACCCGTAAAAAAAAAAGATAAAGGAAAAAAAGGAGTGCCGCCCGGATGCTTTTTTCTGTTTTACAGGGCGCGCAACACCAGGGAAAACGGGGGTTAGGGCCGCTTTGAAAACTTGTTTTAAATCAATTGCATTTTGAAAGTAAATAGCGGTCGTGGTTGGGGATCATTTAAAAAAGGAGTCAATTGCAGTTATTGCCGCCTGCGTTCTTCCGTTTTGGGTTCCACTAATAACAGCCCAGGGTGTTTGTTGTGCAGTGAGCTCAGCTTTATAAATAGTAAAGAGGTGGTCTCTTGTTTCAAGATCGGGGTATTCCCGCAATTCATCTTTTGCCCAGGGAAGATCCGTGTTGCATAATAAATACAGATCGTATTTGCGGGCGGCAATTGCATTCAGGATAAAAGGATCGCATTTGCCAAAAACAAATTCGCTCCAGACCTTCATCACATACATGTCTGTATCAATAAAAACAAAGGGATGTGCCCCGGCAGCAGCAGCTTCTACAAGCCGGTCTTCAAGCTCCAGCTGTCCTCCGGCTATTGTCTGCAAATCGGGATAGGTATAACGGGCGCCATTCTTTAAAAGATATTCCCGCGCATATTCGGGGCACCACAGTGCCTGATAGTGTTGGGCAAGCGCCGCGCACAAACTGCTTTTCCCGGTACTTTCGGGTCCTATTATTACAACTTTCTTTACCATCACAACTATAAATTGTCCTCTTTTAAATATTTAAAATAAACCACATAGGATCATAGTTTTATCGATAAGAAATACTAGTTACAGATTTTTATTTCGACTTAACTCCTAAGGTGAGCGATAAACTATCGTTGGTCCTGCCAGGCATACATAGGCTCCGCCAAGGGCGGAATACGTAATCTTCCAATCACAAATGAGTTATGTGTTTTTATGTTTTCTTTTATCATTATGATCTCTATGCGCCTATGTGGTTAAATGATCTACACATAAAAAAACGCCATCAGGAAATTGATGACGCTAATTATTTTACATTGACGATTAAATTATTCTGCTTCTGCAACTACTTCTTTAACCTCAGGGATCATGCGTTTCATCATACCTTCAATGCCTGCTTTTAAGGTGATCATAGAGGAGGGGCATCCGCTGCAGCTTCCCTGCATCATCAGGTTTACCACGCCATCATTATAACTGCGGAACTGGATCGCACCGCCATCCATTTCAACCGCGGGCTTTACATAGTTTTCTAATAATTCCTTGATGCGTTTTACCACATCGTCATCATCAGCTGCTACTTCATTGCTGCTTTCTTTTTTAACGGTAATCACTTCATCCTCATTGATCACCACTTTACCTTCCTCCAGGTAATCTTTTAAAAACTGGCGTATGGAGGGGGTTACATCCTGCCATTCTGCATCCGCAGTTTTGGTAAGGGTAACAAAGTTGCTGGCAATAAAAACGGCCTTAATAAAAGGAAAACCAAATAATTCTATAGCCAGGGGCGAAGGTTTAGCCGCCTCCACATCGGGGAAATCGATACTTTTGCCCGGGTAAAGCAGTTTGTTAGCCACAAACTTCATTGTTTCCGGGTTAGGTGTCATTTCTGTATAAATACTGATCACGGGGTTCCCTGTTTTTATCATGCTCTTACAATTAAAGTACAAAATTAACAATATTTGACGGCATTGGTTGAATATCTTTAGATACTGGATCTGACCAAAAAAATGGAGTTAACAATTAGCCGGGAATCCGGAAAGACGGGAAAGTATTGTTTTTCAATTCTTAAGACTTACCGCTTCACCGCCTTGCCGGCTCAAAAAATACTTTTTAGTCGGACCCATAAGAAATCTCATAAATGAAAAAAATATACTATCTCGGCACCTGTGATACCTGTAAAAAGATAATGAAAGAAACCGGCATCAGCGCAGCTGCCGGTTTTGAACTACAGGATATTAAGACGCAGCCGATTACGGAGAGCCAGTTAACGGCTATGAAAAAGAAGACCGGCTCCTATGAAGCATTATTCAGCAAACGGGCGATCCTTTATAAAGAGCTGGGATTAAAGGATCAGCAATTAACGGAATCGGATTACAAAGCCTATATCTTAAAAGAATACACCTTTCTAAAGCGGCCTGTGGTGCTGATCGGCGATACGATTTTTGTTGGCAATGAAAAGAAGACGGTGGAGGCGTTGAAAGCAACAGTGAATGGTGAAAAGTGAAGCAAATTTGAAAATGTGTGAATGTGGAAATTTGAAAATGTAAAAGCAAATGAGGTTTCAGGAACCAGGGTTTCCAAACCAAAGTGAAATTTTCCCTCATTTCCTTAAAAGATTACGGAAGTTATGACGAAAAAGGCGTTCGGATAAAAGATAAGAGAAGGAACAAAAGACAGTGAAGCGGCTAATTGAAGCCTCCTGATTCCGGCGGAATGCTACGGAGGCACAGAAACTCAGCGCTCTTCAGTGTTTCTGTGGCGAGGAGAAATATGTAAAGAGCTTTTGGGCTGCGGAAAACCTATATCAAATCCTCAAGAATCTTCCCGCCGCTCCGTCTTCCCGGCGATCATAATTACGTATTTGCTTTCTTCTTCTTCAGATGCAGCACATAGTAGGCAACTCCGGCGCTGGTCAGCATCATCAGGGTTCCGGCAATAAAAGGTGCTCCGGGGAAATAAACCGGCGCGCTATTATGACTAAAGTAGTAAAAGAGCTGCGTCATCAATAGCGGGCCAAAGATAGAAGTGAGGCTCATAATACTATTTAGTCCGCCCTGTAAGGCGCCCTGTTCGTTGGGCGGCACCTGTTCCGAAATGATCGCCTGTAAGGCAGGCCCGGCGATACCCCCGAGGCAATACGGAACCAGGAAGGCATACATCATCCACCCCTCAGATGCAAAAGCAAAAAGCAACATGCCCAGGGCGTAAAGTAACAAACCGGTATAAACGCTTTTTTCATTGCCCAGTCGCGGATTGGTATAGCGGATGAGCCCGCCCTGTACGCCACCCACCAGTGCCCCTACAATGGCCAGTGAAATACCTACCTGCTTTTCGGTCCATTTAAATTGGTCCATGGTAAAAAAACTCCAGTTGCTCTGCACGGCATGCCCGCCCAGGAATACAAAAAAGAAACACAATACCAGGTCCATAATGGCCGGGTATTTCATAAATAATTGCAAAGACCCAACCGGGTTGGCTTTGGCCCAGTTAAAGGGTCGCCGGTTCTCCGGTTTTAATGATTCGGGCAATACGAAATAGCCGTACAGGAAATTCAGGAAACACAGTCCGGCCGCGGCAAAGAACGGCGCTCGAATACCCCAAACGGAAAGCAATCCGCCCAGGGCGGGCCCAATGATAAACCCCAGACCAAAAGCCGCACCGATCAGTCCAAAATTTTTCGCGCGGTTCTCATTCGTGCTTACATCTGCGATATACGCCGTTGCGGCAGTAAAACTGGCCCCGGTGATACCTGATAATACCCTCCCCACAAAAAGCAACGCATAGTTATGCGCAAAAGCCAGGATCAGATAGTCCACACAAAATCCCAGCAGCGAAACCAGGATCACCGGCCGGCGCCCATAGCGGTCGCTGAGGTTTCCCAGCAGGGGTGAAAATAAAAACTGCATCAGCGCATAAGTAGTGATCAGGTAGCCGCCCCATTTGCTGGCTTCCCCAATAGACACATGTTTTAGAGAGGCGATCAGTTTAGGCATAACGGGAATGATCAACCCAAATC
>JAGIAQ010000160.1 GCA_017744795.1 Niabella sp.
GGCGTTACCGTTAGTGGTTTAACGCCGTCAATAATAAATTCGGTGAGCGGGTAAACCCTCGTTGTGTCATGCTGCATCACACCGGTGGCATTCCACCCATTTGTTCTCAGTAAAATAACAGCGGTGTCTACCGGTACGCCATCATATTTTAATATGGCATAGTGGGAGCCTGGTAGTTCATAGTAATAAGTAAATGTTTTGTTTGCCGGAACATTTTTTTCAGACCTTCTGTCGTCGAAATCTACTTTAAACTTTGACGTATCACCACTGAATTGATCTGGTAACCTGACAATAAACTCAGCTGAATGTGGATTTTCCCCGATTGGATTTTTACAGATCAGTTTTGCTCCGGCTAAATCCGGGGCGGATGAGTTTTTGGTTTTGGTTATTTGCCGGAACAAAAGCAAAGCAGCGCCTATTGCAAGTAAAACAATAATGATCCTGTATCTTTTAATCCTGCTTTTACGGGATGGAGACGCTGAAGCTGGCGGATTGATTAATGGCCTGTCAACAAGTATGGATGTTCCCGTTTCGTTGATTGGAATGGTATTGTTTTGTTCCGATACAAAACGATCCCAATTGCTGAACCCTGCATATTGGGCCAGCGCATCCCGGGTCGCCTTTTGCGGATAGTATCGCTCGGTGGTTTTTACCTTTCCAAAAATACGTTTTAAGGTGCTGGGACTTATTTGAACAGCGGTATTACGATAAAGCAGACCACTAAGTTTTATATATTCTCCATTAGACCATGAGGCAATCGTTGTATTGCCCATTTTTTCACTGATCAACTCACAACATCTGTCCAAATACAGATACGATTGTTGGATTTTATATTGTTCATTCCCTGCAGTCATTGCTCTATAACTGATTTGTTATCAATTGGCTGGATTGTTCAGAGTTTTGCTTATCGGATTGAATAAACAAAAATTTGCCATAGCAGTCCATACAAATATAATTTTATTGTTCATAAGGCATTTCAAAAAATCACATCAAATATTATTAAAAACGATTGTATGCAAAGAAAATTTATTTTCTGTTTACCCGATACTTTATTTTTTTGTTCTGAGTGTTTTGATCAGGAATTGGAACAACGGCAATGAAACAACTTTGCACAAGGATCTAAATGTCTTATCAAATACAATAATTAAATTATTCATGAAATTTTCGGTAAAATGGTTAGGGCTTGTACTGTCGGTATGGTGTTGTCCTTTACTTGCACAGTATTCCCCGGCTAAAAAAGAAAAAAGTAAAATACAGCAGCCCTTGCAGATCAGCGGGGTGTATCCCCATCTTGCCGTATTTAATGATCATAGCAAATCTTTAAGAGTAAACGGCGCGGTTTCCCGCGAAGACCTTCTTTCTGATGGCGGCGAATGTGGCATCGGCGCTATTGTGCCCTGGGAGCGCCGGCTATGGTTGGTGACCTATTCTCCCCACCGTCCCAACGGCAGCTCTGATAAATTGTACAGCATTGACAGTGCGCTGAATCTTAGCATTCATCCTGAAAGTGTGGGCGGTACGCCGGCCGGGCGCATGATTCACCGGGAGTCCCGGCAGCTTATTATCGGTCCCTATTTTATAGATACCCATTCGCACGTCAGGGTGGTGCCGCCTGCTGTTATGCCGGGCCGGTTAACCGCTATTGCCAGGCATCTGGCAGACCCCGCTAATAAGGTATATTTCTATGATATGGAGGGCAAGATCTATGAGGTAAACGTACATACCCTTGCTGCTAAAAAGTTATTTGAAAAACCCGTGCCCGGCTGGCATGGCAAAGGAGCTTATACTGCCCAGGGGCAACTTGTAGTGGCAAACAATGGTGAAGAGGCCATATTTAAACTGACAAAAAATATGCTGCTGGCAGGCGATCTACCTAAAACACCCGAGGACAAAGGCGTATTGGCAAGCTGGGATCAGAAGAAATGGACGATTGTTCAGCGCCGGCAATTTACCGATGTTACAGGCCCCGGAGGCATTTATGGATCTCCTGATCAACAAAGCCCTTTATGGGCCATCGGCTGGGATAAGCGCTCGGTTATGTTTGAGCTGCTGGATGGGGGAGCGTGGCATTTGTACCGGTTCCCGAAGGCTGCACATACCTATGATCACAGGGGAGGCTGGTATACGGAATGGCCCCGAATCCGGGAAGTGGCAAACGGAAAAATGCTGATGGATATGCATGCAATGCTATATGATTTTCCCAGAACATTTTCATACAAGAACAGTGCAGGCGTAAGGCCCGTGAATACACATCTGCGTTATATACCGGATTTCTGTAGCTGGAATAATAAGATCGTCATAGCCACCGACGAAACAACAATGTTCGAAAACCCAATGGCGGGCCGGGCGCAATCAAACCTTTGGTTTGGTACCTGGGATGATTTAAAAACCTGGGGGCCTTCGTCTGCCTGGGGAGGGGTATGGATGCAGGATGCGGTAAAAGCGAATGTTTTTTCGGATCCCTTTTTAATCAATGGCTTTGATAAAAAGATCCTGCATTTGAGCGATAGCGCCAATGGCCCGGTTCACTTTACATTGCAAATTGATAAGAAGGGCAATAATCAATGGAGCGATTATACGACCGTAACGGTACCAATGAGTGGATATGCAAATTTTATTTTTCCAAAAAACTTTTCGGCCAATTGGATAAGGATCAAGGCAGATAAAGATTGCATTGCTTCGGCCTTTTTTCATTATGAAGGCAGTCCTGCAGTAGCGCAGCCTAAAATTTTCGCCGCCATTGCAGGGATTAACGACAACGAAAGCTTTCATCAAAATTTGATTCGCCCCGCAGCATATCCCAATACGCAGCTGCAGGTGCTGAATATATCGGACAACAAAAATGAATATGAAGAAGTGGATCAGCAGTTGCGGTTTTTGAAAAATGTGCCGGACAGTACTGCTCAAATGAAGCGGATGCTGGCATTTAAAAAACATTATGTTATGGATAATGCGTCTGTAATAGTAACGGATAAAACGGGTACGTTTCGTTTGCCGTTCACTTCGCCCGGATATGAGTCTTTCCAGTACCGGGATGAACGCGAGACGGAATCCGAACGATTTATGCTGAATGCACAGGGCACTTTTTATGAAGTAGGCAGGGAAAGTGGTTTTGCTGCTATCCGGCCGATTACCACTCATAAAAAGAAGATCGTCGATTTCTGTACCTGGCGCGGGTTATTGGTTATAAGCGGCACCAAAAAGAATGCGAAGCCTGATGGCCACTATTTTGGAGATGGGGGTAATGGCTTGTGGTTTGGCGGCATTGATGACCTGTGGAAGATGGGCAAGCCGGTTGGAGAGGGAGGCGTTTGGAAGGACGCAGAGGTAAAGGCTAACGCGCCTTCCCTGCCTTTTTTGATGACCGGCTATGATAAGAAATCTGTTACGCTTTCTGCAGACAAGGATGTGGACGTTACGCTTGAGGTTGATTTTGATTTGACCGGCTTTCATTTGTACAAAACCTTTTCCGTTAAAGCCGGAAAGAAGATGCAGTATACCTTTCCTGAGGGATTTAATGCACATTGGGTAAGGGCGGTTGCTAGTAAAAATTGCAAGGCAACGGTTTGGTTTAAATATGAGTGATCCTGTAGGGGGGTGATATCTTTTTGATTAAGAATAATAAACAATAGTAATGAACGTATTGAAAAATAGTGTAATCGGTCTTATCCTGCTGGGCAGCAGTATGAGTGTTATTTCCCAAAACAATGATGCGGCTAATGCCCAGCATCAGCTTTTAAATATGGCGTCTGATAGAGGTGATAGCAGGATGAACCCGGATCCCCGTGCGGCCTGGTTTCCTAAAGCCGGGTTGGGGCTGTTCATTCACTGGGGCGCTATAGCAGGTTATGGAGGGGGCGATCTTTCCTGGTGTATGATTGCCAACAAGTCCTGGTTAAGCGATGGCACGGTAACGCCCAATTTTTATTATGGTCTTATGGATCATTGGGATCCGCAAGAATGGAACCCTGATGCGTTATTAAAACAGGCAAAAGCTGCCGGTTTTCAATATGCTGTATTTGTTACAAAGCATCATGATGGCTACACGATGTGGCCTTCAAAATATGGAGATCTGGGCACTCGCACTAAAATGAAAGGCCGGGATTTTGTACGGTCGTTTGTGGATGCCTGTCGTAAAAATGGGTTGAAAGTGGGCTTGTATTATTCACCACCGGACTGGTGGTTCGACAGGTTGTACCGGAACTGGAGCAGCGGCAAAACTTTTCTGGATATGAACCATCAGCCTGTGAAAGAGCGTCCGGTAAAACCCGCTGACCATGACAAGAAAAGAGTGGAAATGGTAGCCAACCAGGTAAGGGAATTGTTGACCCATTACGGAAAAATTGATCAGATTTTTTTTGATGGCGGTGGTGGTGAAATAACGAATGAAGAAATTCGAAAACTACAGCCGGGTATTGTCATTAACCGGCGCAACAAAGCGCCCGGCGACTATAACGATAGCGAAGGGAAACTTCCTGATAAACGCTTCACTGGCTGGTTTGAAACCAATGATCCTGTATGGCCCGACAAGCGTTGGAGCTATAGTACCTCTGATACCTATAACGATGCCTCTACGGTGTTAAGCAACCTGGTGAAACTGCGGGCATGGGGCGGCAATTACCTGGCCAATATCGGACCGGAGGGAAGCGGGCATATACCCGAGCCGGCAATGGAGGCGATGCGCCAGATGGCGGCCTGGATGCTTCATTCAAAAGAATCGGTGATTGATGTAACGGGCGGCAATTATCCTGAAGCTTCAACCGTGCCGGTAACAAAGCGGGGTAACGATGTTTTGTATGCCTTCGCCATGCCAAACTACCAGGGTTACATTAAGGTGGAAGCAACAAGTAATCCAACGAAAATAACATTGTTACGGACCGGGCAATCGCTTTCCTTTACAAGAGAGGGCAGTAAGATAGTTATATCGCTTCCGCCCCAATACCGGACACGGATGCCGGACGCAATGAAAATTATTTTTTAAAACTCAATAGCAAGATCAAATGATCAATAGGAGTGATACGTTTAAAATTATTAAAAGAATATTTTTTTGTGCTTTATTGTTTGCCGGTTTGTGCGCCGGCCAGCTGCTCCGTGCCCAGGAAATACCTTATTATCTGAAATCGTACCAATCACTATATGTTAAAAGTCCCCGTGCGGCGGCTTTAAAATGGTTTGCTGATGCGCGTTACGGACTGTTTGTGCACTGGGGCCCTTCGGCCGGGTATAAGGATGGGGAATGGGTGTTGTACAATAAAAAAATACCGATGCAGCAATACATAGATAAGGCGATGCAGTTTAAAGGGGAGAAATGGAATGCAGACAGTATTGCGGATCTGGCAGTGAAGGCGAACATGAAATATATCACCTATGTGATAAAACACCATGACGGATTTGCGTTGTTTGATTCAAAGGCCGGTCCCTTTAACAGCATGAATGCAGCATGCCACCGCGATTTTTTAAAAGAGATCGCTGTTGCCTGCAAAAAACGCAACCTGGGGCTGTTTGTTTATTATTCGATAGGCATTGATTGGACGCATCCTTTTTATTTGACTACAGATTACTACAGCGCTGCCCGTCCGCATTATTCAAAGGAAGATTATCCTGCCAGCCTGATACGGTTTAAGGGTAAAGAAGATTTTGTCCATTACTGGAATTATGTGAAAACGCAGATCTATGAGATTTGTACGAATTATGGCCCTATTGCCGGCCTTTGGTTTGATCCGGTTGGCGGCGCCTATACCAATCCCGATTTGTTTGATATGCAAAGCATTTATGATGAAATACACCGGTTGCAGCCCCAGGCTTTGGTCTCGTACAAAACAGGTTTCAATGGCAATGAAGATTATATCAGCTGCGAGCACCAGATAAAATCAATAACGGAGCTGATGCGTAAAGTGCAGGGAGAAAAAACAGCGCAGGCAGCGGAAGCTGCGTGGCAAAAAAATAAAGTAAAACTCGCGGAGCTGAATACTACCATGCAGAAAGAGAACTGGGGTTATTCTGAAAGTCCGACGCAGGCACATAAAACTGCAGCCCAGGTATGGGCGCTGTTGGAGAATGCCGCTCAAAATAATGCCAACCTGCTGCTAAATATTGGCCCTTACCCCGATGGCAGTATAGTGCCCGAAGACAGGGATGTATTAATTGAAATAGGGAAAAGATTGCGCAGGCAAGGGTTTCCTAAACAGGATAAAGTAAACTACATGAAACTTCGCACAGCTACTGAAAAGGATAAAAAGCTGACCAGAAGGGATCTGGAAACGCAGAAATAATTTAAATAATTAAGGAAACAAATGGTGTTATGACTTTTCTGTCATAAATCAGATATGCATTTTTTTTCGGTAGGACCCGGGTGTAAATCCGGTTTGCTTTTTAAACAGGCGGTTGAAGTAGGGGATGTTGTCGAACCCGAGACTATAGGCGAGCTCCTTAACCGGCGTTGGACGAATTAATAATAAAAGTTGTGCGCGCTCCATCTTTTTTTGGATAATGTATTTGCCGGGAGTAATGCCCATCTCTTTTTTGAAAAGCCGGATAAAATGGTCTTCTGTGAGGGCGCAAACACCGGATAGCGCTCCAATGCTGACAGGTGCATCGATGTTTTGATGAATGGTGTATAATGCTTTAAGGATCCGGGAGTCCGTGTCGGGGTTTTCAGATGAAGCCCGTTCCAGGAAACGCGCCAGTAGCTGGCCCAAAATGCCCTGGGTTTCCATTTCGAGAGATAGGGGGAGCCTATTTTGATGCGCTATGTTTTGAAAAAGTTTTGACTGATAGTCGTATGATTTAGGATCGAAATTATGCAATTCTCTGTCTGGATTTATTTTTGCCAGGCGGTGTACCAGGTTTTTGACCAGATGATCTGGTTTAATTTCCATGGGTAAGTCGGCTAAATCAAAAATACTTAGGTTGCTTCCAGCGACTTCATATATGTGAATATAAATAAGCGTCAGGTCCCCATCGCACGAATAGCTATGCTTTTTGTAGGATGGAGTTAGGTATAACATGCCTTCTGTAAGAGTTATAGAGGAATCGGAAGAAATAATTTTTGCCGTCCCCCTTATTATATAATGAATACGGATAAAGGGGCTGCAAATATTTTTCCAGTTCCAGTCACTAT
>JAGIAQ010000161.1 GCA_017744795.1 Niabella sp.
TCCGTATTCAGGTAAGGATGCGTTAGCAATTGGATCTGTCCTTTCCATGTCTTTCGCAGCTCGCCCTTTTTGGTCATCACTTCATCCTTAAAACTGGGATCCAGTTCATTAATAAAATCAAGACTCTTCTGCCGGAACAACAAGAACTCGGTGGCACGGCTATCCTTAAAGCTTATCTTAACGCCATCGAGGTAGGGCAACCGGTTGCCGGCACTATCCTTTTCAAAATAATGCGGATTTTTTTTAAACACAAGCCCCTGCCCTTCTTCCCAGGCTACAAACTGAAAGGGGCCCGTGCCTACGGGATGACTTCTGAAATCAACCCCAAACTTTTGAACCGCTTCCGGCGCCACCACCGAACAATACTGCATGGAAAGAATACCAAGGATGGGCTGGTAGGGTCGCGCCAGCTTTAATTGAAAAACCGAATCATTAAGCGCCGTAAAAGGCTGCAGGGAGTCTACCTTTCCGTTAAAGATCCACGCGCCGGGACTGGCTACTTTAGGATCAATGATCCTGTTCAGACTAAAAACAACATCTGAAGCTACCAGCCTTCTTCCTTTACCCTTTGGAAAAACAGCATCGTCGTGAAAAAACACATCATTCCGAAGATAGAAGGTATAGGTTCGTTTATCAGCTGCGATATCCCAGTGGGTAGCCAGCGAGGGCTGAATGCTCAGGTCGGCACCAATCTCCACCAGGGTATTGAATAACTGGTGCGCAGGCCACATTGTGGTAAGGTTCTTGGCAAATGCCGGATCCAGCGATGCAATACCGGCAAATTCATTATACCTGAAAATTTTTCTACCGGTATCTGTGCTATCTTTACAGCCAGTGAAAAATATACAGCAAATTAAAAGCGTCAGAAACCAATGATATGCGGTGGTTCTTTTTATCATGAACGCCTAAATTTACAATTCAATCCATTCCAAAAATGATTTTTTTTAAAAATAGCATCGGGGCTTTGTTTTTTCTTTTCCTGATGCACTCCATAGCAGATGCACAACCTCTACATCAAAAAAAAGAGTTTACACATCAGGACACCCTGCTGGGCAGCAACGGCAGCGGAAGGAACTGGTGGGATGTCATCCGATACGACATCAGCATAAAAGTTGATATAGCTGCACAGTCCATCAAAGGTTACAATGACATCACTTTTTCGGTTTTGAAAAAAACACCGGACGGTATCATGCAGATCGATTTGCAGGAACCTATGGAGATTGAAAAAGCAGAAGATCCGGGTACGCATAAACCCATCCGTTTTGAAAGAGCGGGTAATGTTTTCTGGCTGTATACCTCTGACATTACAGCAAATAAACCACTCCAAAAAATACGCATTTATTTTAGTGGAAAACCCCATGTGGCTGTTAAACCTCCATGGGACGGCGGCTGGATCTGGACCAAAGATTCACTGGGCCGGCCCTGGGTTAGCTCGGCTGTGCAAGGCCTGGGCGCCAGCAACTGGCTGCCCTGCAAAGATTACCAGGGAGATGAGCCGGATAAAGGCGTAACCTTCAGCATCAGCGTGCCTGATGACTTAACCGCGGTAAGCAACGGTCGGCTAACAGCAAAAACAAAAAACGAGGATGGTTCCATTGCCTGGAAATGGACGGTAACACAGCCGATCAATACCTACCTGATCACTCCGTACATAGGGCACTACGCTAATTTTAATGATACCATCCAGGGCGAAAAAGGGAAGCTCGATATTGGCTATTGGGTATTGGATTACAATCTTGAAAAAGCGAAAAAACATTTCCCGGAGGTTACCAAACAAATGCTGCACTGCTTTGAATACTGGTTTGGCCCCTATCCTTTTTATGAAGACAGTTATAAACTGGTAGATGCACCGCACCTGGGTATGGAGCACCAAAGCGCCATAGCTTATGGCAACGGGTACCAGAACGGCTACCGGGGCCACGACCTTAGTGGCACGGGCTGGGGATTGAAATGGGATTTTATTATCGTGCATGAAAGCGGACATGAATGGTTTGCTAATAATATTACTTCGAAAGATATTGCGGACATGTGGATCCATGAAAGCTTTACGAACTACAGCGAATCCCTGTTTACCGAATGCCAGTACGGGAAACAGGCAGGATCTGAATATGTGATCGGTACGCGCAGAGCCATCCGGAACGATATCCCGATCATTGGCCCCTATGGCGTGAACAAGGAAGGCAGCGGTGATATGTATTATAAGGGCGGCAATATGCTGAACACGATCCGGTATATTATTAATGATGATGCAAAGTTCAGGGCTATTTTACGCGGATTGAATCAAACGTTTTACCATCAAACCGTAACCACCAAACAGGTCGAAGCTTATATCATCAAACAATCCGGCAAGCCCCTGCAAAAAATATTTGACCAATATTTGAGAACTATAAAGGTTCCCGTTTTAAGATACACTGTTGATGGCAACAAGGTAGCCTACAAATGGACGAATTGTGTTGACGGATTTGCGATGCCGGTGCAGCTGGAAAACGGCAAATGGCTGCAGCCTTCAGAAAAAGAGCAGCAGGCTGATCTTTCTATTTTAACCGATGGAAAACTGATCATCAATCCAAACTTTTTTGTTAACGTGGAAAAGGCCGGGAAATAAAACGCATGAGTCAACAGATCCGAA
Organism: Niabella sp.; assembly: GCA_017744795.1. Taxonomy (GTDB): domain Bacteria; phylum Bacteroidota; class Bacteroidia; order Chitinophagales; family Chitinophagaceae; genus Niabella. The sequence goes on from JAGIAQ010000161.1 coordinate 2,630, forward strand.
AGCACAGCATCATTTCATCTTTGGTTATTTATATCGGCTTTGCCGTAGGGGCCTTAAACACCTATTTATTTACAAAAGAAGGCTTGTTCAGTACCCAGGAATACGGGTTGACTACTTTTTTTATGAGTACGGCCACGTTGGTTATGTCCTTTGCCACCCTCGCAATGCCTTCCTATATCTACAAATTTTTTCATTATTATAATGATCACCTGGAGCCCAAAAAAAATGATATGATCGCCTGGGCCTTGTTTACCAGTATTATCACATCTATTATTATTCTGATCCTCGGCTTGGTCTTTAAAAACCTGTTTGTACGGAAGTTCAATGCAGAATCGCCCCTGGCTGTTTATTACTATTATTGGTTGTACCCGCTTTCATTCGGCATGGCCATTTTTACTATCCTGGAGGCATACGCCTGGAACCTGAACAAATCCATTTTGACCAACTTTCTGAAGGAAGTACTGCTGCGTGCTTTTGTAACCATTTTTATTGTATTATTTTTTCTAAAGATCATCCCGGACTTTGATGCTTTTATAAAGATCTATACCCTGGCCTATCCTGCCATTGCATTGACCCTCTTAATTTATCTTATTGCAACAAAAAAGATGCATCTCACTTTTCGCGTAAGCAAAGTCACTCGACGTTTTTTCGGGAAGATCACCCGGTTTGTATTCTTCATTTATTCAGGTTCGCTCATCCTAAGCATTTCTCTGGTTTTTGACACACTCGTGATTGCTTCTCTGGCAAAAGACGGGCTCACCAGCGTTGGCATCTTTACGCTGGCACAGTTTTTAACGAGTATTATTCAGGCGCCACAACGCAGCATCATTGCGGCATCCATTCCCTTTATCTCAAAAGCCTGGAAGGATAAAAAACTACACCAGATCCAGAGCATCTACCAGCGGTCTTCCATCAATCAGTTAGTTTTTTCCTGCCTGTTATTTATTTTAATCGCGTTGAATTATTCTGACGCCGTTATCACATTTAAACTAAATACGGAATATTTACTGGGCTTCTTTCCTTTTATATTACTGGGATTAACCCGGATCGTGGATATGGGCACCGGTGTAAATGCCCAAATAATAGGTACATCTACCTATTGGAAATTTGAACTGGTCAGCGGTACCATCCTTTTAGCCTTCATGCTCCCATTAAGTTATATACTCACCAAAAAATACGGCATCATTGGCCCCTCCATCGCCAACCTTATTTCCATAACGATCTACAACCTGGTGCGCATTCTGTTTTTGTGGAGAAAATTCAGACTGTTTCCGTTCACCAGAAAATCACTGCACACGATTATTTTAAGTGGTGTACTTTATACTGCAGCATGGATTTTATTCAGAAATATGCACGGGTTTGCAGGGTTATTTATCCGGAGCATTTTTGTAACCCTACTTTTTGTAGGCAGCGTTTATTTCCTAAACCTCACGCCTGATTTCAAACCTGTGTTGCAATCCCTGATGAAGCGGTTTAAAAGGAAATAAAAATATTTTGCCGGTAAGGCGTGAAGGCGGTAAATAAGAGAGACTATTGAAAACGTACTTTCCCGTTTTTCCGGCTTCCCGGCTAATCACTGGCCCGCAGAACACGCAGATCCTCGATACACAGTATTTCTGCTGCTTTTAGGCCCGCTGATCTGCGCAGATCGTTTTTGCACAACGCTTATCCGCGAAAATCTGCGGGAAACTTTTGTCGAATGGCTCTCTCTTTTAGAAAAGGAGCCAAAGAATACAATCATCATCGCATCCTTGCGCCTTCGCGGTTAGTCTTCACTTCCTTTAAACAAAAAAGCCCCGCAATTGCGAGGCCCCGTATGATTATTATCGAACTTTTAGTTAGCAGTACCCGCTGCTATACGTGCCGGAACGGTGGCATAAAGGCTGCCATTATTATTTTCAATACGACCGGCGCCGATATAATGGGTAATATAATAGGTTTCGTACAGATCACTGATCGTTACACCGCGGCTGGTGGAAGCATGTGCAAATTTATTATTGCCTAGGTACAATCCTACATGCGATACGCCACCGGTGGTATTAAAAAACACCAGATCCCCTTCTTTCAGTTCGGTTGTCGAAATTTTGCGCACCCGGCCGTATTGCTCATGCGCCGTACGGGGCAATTCTATTCCATAGGCACTGCGATACATTTCACGGGTGAAAGCACTGCAGTCAATACCACTCTTAGAGGTTCCGCCATATACATAGCGGGTGCCATACCAGTCATCCAGGGTTTCCAGCAAACCGTTATTAGATATAGACCCCGGCATCATATTCAACATTGACGCATACTTGATCTGTAATTGAGTAGCCGGAAGGGCCTTGGGAACGGCAACAAAATCATTAACCGTATTAATATCTTTTATTTCTGAGGAAGCGATGTTTTTTTCGATACGCGCCATCCGCGTGTCGCTTTTTGAATTCTTTGGAGAAATGGTCACCTGATCCATAAACGCCTGCCTGGCCGGCGCAGGAGGCTGCGGCGCAACAGTTGTTTTGGCAACATTCTTTTTATCGGCTGTTCCAAAAATTTTAGCAGTGGTCGAGCAACTCGTCATCAACACCACAATACTAAAACCAGTCAACAAATATCTCAAAACGGGTACTTTTAAAAATTTATACGAATAATCAGAATAACGCCCCTATAAGCAAATCCCAATTTTACAATAGTCTAAAACGCCAAATGTTAAGGAATATTGCCCTTTCGATATATTTTTATTTATTAAAAATATAAATATTTGATAATAAATTATTTAAATACTAAAATATATTAATAATTATAAAAATGCTAACAAATCAGTACCATATTAAACCAATTCCAAAATCTGCCACTAATGCACGAATGACTTATTTATTATCTTGTCTGCAAGGAAAACAAGTCCAAATCCTTTCGGGGTGACTAAAAAGCATTTTTTGCCGGCAAGGGCGGCAAGACGGTAACTTTTAAAAGATTGAAAAACAAACCTTCCCGTTTTCCCGAGTTCCCGGCTAATCATTTGTTTGCACCTTTTTGGTCTACCCCGCATTCGTGCATTAGTGGCATTAGACAAGTATTAAAAACGCAATCTGTGAACAATTAAAAAATTTTAAGTCTGCTCCTGCATATTAAACCCCTTCCCCTCTTTATTGTTAATTATAGGATGTGCATAAATTTTAGGGCATATTTTATCAATTAATAGCATTTTAGCGGCATGAAATTCTCCCATTTACACGTTCACACCCAATATTCCCTGCTGGATGGCGCCGCTCCTATCGGTTCCCTGTACAAAAAAGCAATTGCCGACGGCATGCCCGCCCTGGCCATCAGCGACCACGGCAATATGTATGGTGCTTTCCAGTTCGTTGCGGAGGCGTATAAACATCTGGATGAGAACGGTAAGCCTAAGGTAAAACCTGTGGTTGGCTGCGAATTTTACCTGGTAGCCAATCGTCATGAAAAAACCTTTACCAAAGAAAAAAAGGATAAACGCTACCACCAGATCCTGCTGGCCAAAAATGAAAAAGGCTACCGGAATCTGACCAAACTGACTTCCCTCGGATTTATTGAAGGGTTATATGGCAAGTACCCGCGTATCGATAAAGAGCTGATCCTTCAATATCATGAAGGGCTCATTGCCACCACCTGCTGCCTGGGCGCTTCCGTGCCGCAGGCTATTTTGCGCAAAGGTGAAGCTGAAGCAGAACAGGAATTTAAATGGTGGCTGGATCTTTTTGGAGATGATTTCTATGTAGAATTGCAACGCCATGGTATCGGCGACCAGGATAAGGTGAACGAAGTATTAATAAAGTTTGCGGCAAAATATAAGGTACCCATCATCGCCAGCAATGATTCGCATTATGTGGAGCAGGACGATTTTAACGCGCACGATATCCTGCTTTGTATCAATACCGGCGAAAAGCAATCTACACCGGCCTTCCGGGGCGATTTTGCAGATGATGATGTGAACATGAAAAACATGCGCTTTGCCTTTGCCAATGACCAGTTCTATTTTAAGAATACGGAAGAAATGAGCAAACTGTTTCATGATATTCCGGAGGCCATCGACAATACGAATGCCATTGTTGACAAGATCGAATTGCTGGATCTGAAACGCAGCATCCTCCTGCCTAATTTCCCCATCCCCGATGATTTCCGGCTGCATACGCAGGATGAAAAAACGGATAAAGGAACGGTTACGGCTGACTCCCTTAACCAGTGGGAATACCTGAAACACCTTACGTATGAGGGTGCACAAAAAAGATACGGCTCAATGCCTGATTCCACAAAAGAGCGGATCGACTTTGAGCTCTTTACCATCAAGACCATGGGTTTTGCCGGGTACTTTCTTATCGTAAGTGATTTTATCAAGGCCGGAAGAGATACCGGAGTATTCATTGGCCCCGGGCGGGGTTCTGCCGCGGGTTCCGTGGTGGCTTATTGTATCGGCATCACGAATAT
>JAGIAQ010000162.1 GCA_017744795.1 Niabella sp.
AAATGCACCTCATCTTTTCAGCCTGCTCACGCTACTATTGAAAAAAATATAAAAAAATTTCTTATTCTTTTGCACGATCTGTTAGCCTTATTTGTATTACATTATATACCAGTATGGGAATAAGAGAAACAGATATTGCAGTTTTAATACTAAAGCGGCTTCGGCGGCAGCTTAACGAGGAGGAGCGCGTGCAATTAGAAGAGTGGCGGAATCTTTCCGAAGTAAATAGGCAAAAGTACCAGGAACTAACGGACTTTTATGCCATTCAGCTTAAATTAAAGAATTATGGGGAGGCGGAGGAGTGGGCGGGGCAATTCCGGTTGCCGGAGCTCCTGGGAAAAGCCCCGGCATCAAAACCCGGTCGATCGAATTCTATGTTTAGCAGGACAGGCTGGCTGGCTGCAGCTTCAATTATCGCCTTGCTCGGACTAGGTATCTACTTTTATACCGTAAATAATAGACAACAACAGCCGACAGCAAAAAATATAAGCGGCGATATACCAGCACCTGCTACCAATAGGGCTATGATCACGCTGGCTGATGGAAGCAAAGTATATCTTGACGGTATCGGGAGCGGGCAGCTGGCACAGCAGGGAAATATAAGGCTGGTAAAATTGGGCAACGGAGAAATTGCTTATCAAACGGCCACAGGAAAGGTTTTAAAAGAACCTCAATCGAATACGCTGACCAACCCCCGCGGCAGTAAAGTAATTGATATGCAACTATCGGATGGCAGCCACGTATGGTTGAATGCGGGATCTGCCATTACTTATCCGGTGGCATTTACCGGCAACGAACGAAAAGTTGAGCTAAAAGGCGAAGGATATTTTGAAGTGGCAAAGGACAAAACAAAAAAATTTATTGTTTCTTCTAAGGGGGTTACTACCGAAGTGCTGGGTACGCATTTCAATGTAAATGCATATAGCAATGAGCCGGAAACCAAAGTGACGCTATTAGAAGGATCCGTAAGAGCCGGAAACAATAATAATACTGTTGTAATTAAGCCAGGTCAACAAGCTGTAGCTAATAATGGGAGCGTAAAAGTGAATGCTTCCCCCAACCTGGATCAGGTAATGGCTTGGAAGAATGGGTATTTTAGTTTTGATGGACTAACGTTGAAGCAGGCGATGACACAATTGGAACGCTGGTATGACATTGATGTTGTTTACGAAGAGGGCGTAGCAGATGAAGGCCTGATGGGAAAGATGACCCGGGGCATTACGCTAAACGAACTGATGGACGTTTTACAGAAGTTAGGAGTCCATTATCAACTGGAAGGTAGAAAATTGATTATAAAAAAATGATATGTAAAATGATTAGATTGCCGAACGGGTAATATTTATAATGCTGACTGCTAAAAGAAATGACGTAAAAAGCCGCTACGGAGGCAACCGTAACGGCTAAGATTGCGTTGCTGTCAAAACGATTGGTGAACCATTTTTTAACAACTAAAACCTGTCCCGGGGTAAGCCGGGCGATTGCAATTTATGCAAAAAAAACTTTATTGGTGTTCTGTTCCCCACTTTTCCAGACCAGAACTTAAGCAAATCATTCGGATTATGAAATTAACGGCATTTTTATTAGCGGCTGTTTTCGTGCAGGTATACGCAACAGGGAATGCTCAGCGCCTTACAGTATCGGGCAAAAATATGAGCCTGAAAGCATTTTTTACAAGTGTGGAAAAGCAAACGGGGTACGTGGTGTTGGGAAAGAAGGGCATTTATTCCCAGGCTAAAAAAGTGTCGGTTGCTGCAGCCAATATGCCCTTGATAAAAGTACTGGATGAAGTCATGCAGGGGCAACCGCTGCGGTATATCATCCATGACAAAACGATTGTTCTTTTTGAAAAGCCAACGCCGCAACCTAATATAGTAGCTCCTGAAAAAGTGCCGGATGAACTACCGCCGCCACTGTCCGAAGTGCGGGGCCGTGTTATGGATAGTACAGGCGCTCCTTTAGCAAGAGCTTCAGTAAAAATAAAAGGAACAAATATTGGCACAACCACAAATGCAGACGGAGTATTTACAATAAATGCCAGGGAAACAGATGTGTTAATTATTTCTTTTGTTGGATACCAAACAGTTGAGGTGCCTGCAGTGAATACCAGGACTTCATCGATCGTTCTTTTGCCAATAGCAAGCAGGTTAGAAGATTTAGTAGTTGTGGGATATGGCACTCAAAAAAGAGTGGACGTAACCGGGGCGGTATCGTCATTAAATTCAGATAATTTATCGAAGGTTCCTGTTTCTTCGGTTACCAACGCTTTAGTAGGGAAATTGCCGGGATTGATTGCCATTCAATCCAGCGGACAACCGGGTATGGATGCCTCCAGTTTGAATATCAGAGGGTTTGGCAGTGCGCTGGTAATTGTTAACGGCGTGGAGTCAAGTTTCAATAACATAGATGCCAGTCAGATTGAAAGTGTATCTATCCTCAAGGATGGCGCTGCGTCAATCTATGGTTCCAGGGCGGGCAATGGTGCTATCCTTATTACAACAAAAAGAGGTGTTGATGGAAAACCTACAATTGTATTTAATGGAACAACAACGCTACAGAGACCAACCTATATGCAGAAAATGCTCTCTGCCGGAGACTATACTACTTTGGTATCAGAGGCCTGGTTGCAATCGGGTCAGCCAGCTAATGCAGTACCTTACACCGCGGACCAGATACAAAAATATTATGAAGCCAAAGAACCAGGGTATTACAATACAGATTGGTCCAAAATAGTACTTAGAAATTGGGCCTCCATGAATAATGCGAACCTTTCCGTTCGGGGCGGAAGCAAAAACATAAAGTATTATGCCTTCCTGGGTACCATGCAGCAAGGATCATTTTGGAAAAAGGATGGCGGAGATTTTAAACGATACAACTTCCAGGCAAACATCGATGCCAATATAACGGATAACCTGTCAGTGGGTGTTACCACATCTAATATTGTAGGTAACATTAATTCAACCAACCGGCCACAAAATGGAGGCGGGTATTTGTTTGCGGACCTATACACTACACAGCCAATGTATCCTGCTGTTCTTCCCGATCCAACCAAGATCCCATTTGCCGCATCGGTTACAGGAGGTGCTTTAGTACAGTCCAACAGGAGCCTGGGCGGGTATTCGAATGACCACTCTCAAATATTGACACAAACAGCAACCATCAATTACAGGTTTAAATATATTAAAGGACTTTCTTTAAAAGCATTTGGAAATTATCTGAGGGTTAATGACAATCAAAAGTCTTATGCAAGACCTGTGGATCTATGGACGTATAATGTGAATACCCAACAATATAAACTCGCTGCACAGTATAATTCCAATACGCAACTGAATGAGCAAAAAGCTGAAACAACTACCCTTACGGGCCAGTTTTCGGTCAACTATAACAATACGATAAATAAAAATAGCATAGACGCGATGCTATTGTATGAAGCCTACTCTTATTCCTATGATTATATATCTGCCGGAAGAGCAAATTTTACTTTCCCTACTTTAGACCAGATGTTTGCCGGAGATGTGAATACCCAAAGCAATAATGGAGGAGCCAGTCAAACGGGAAGGACTAGCTATGTAGGCAGAGCCAACTATAGTTATGACAACAAGTACCTGGCTCAATTGATATTGCGGGCAGATGCTTCTGCTAAGTTCCCTCCAGGCTCCCGGTGGGGATATTTTCCTAGTGTTTCCCTGGGTTGGAGAGCCGGAAAAGAGAACTTTTTGAAAAATGCGGAACATCTTGATGACTTAAAACTCAGGCTTAGCTACGGAGCTTCAGGTTACGACGGGATTGGTGATTTTCAATACCTCTCCGGCTGGGGACCAACGTTAATGCCCGTTCTATTTGGCGGAGCACCGGCAATGGGCATTTCATCCAAGGGGATGGCAAATCCTAACTTGTCATGGGAAAGAATATCTATTTATAATGCAGGGGTGGATTATTCCTTTTTTAAACGCAAATTGTATGGAAGCCTGGATGTGTTTTACCGTAAGATAAGTGGTATCCCGGCAAGAAGAACAACAAGCCTTCCTTCAAGCTTTGGTACGGACCTGCCGCTCGAAAATCTCAATAGTCAAAGTAACCGCGGCTTTGAATTTAGTGTGGGGACATCAGGTAATAGTGGGGCATGGAAATGGGATGTCAGTGCAAATATTTCCTGGCAGCGGGCAAAATGGGAACATGTAGAAGAGGTTACCTACACAGATCCTGACTCCAAGAGGATTTATCAACTTTCCGGCCAATGGGTAGATCGTACATTCGGGTATAAAACTGCAGGGTTATTTACCAGCCAGAGCCAGATAGATAATCTTGGAGTAAAATATCCGGGAAACCCGGTACTGCATTTAGGTGACGTTCATTATGTAGATGTTAATAAAGACGGTGTCCTGGACTGGAAAGATCAGGTAGATATTGGTAAAGGACAGATTCCCGAATATATCGCTGGTCTCAATATCAATGTGTCCTATAAGAATTTCGATCTGTCGGCGCTTGTTCAGGGAGGTTTCGGTTTTTATAAAAAAGTACTTCTTACTTCTTTTACACAGACTTTTTTTGACAACCGCTGGACGGCGGAGAACAACAATGGGAATGCGCTTATTTCCAGATTGGGAGGTGCCGGTACTAACGGGCTGCTGTCCGACCGAAATTTTATCAATGCGGATTATGTCAGATTAAAGAACATTTCATTTGGATATAGCTTGTCAAAGCCATTTCTTCATTCGATAGGGTTTCAAAGTGCAAGAGTATATATTGGCGCTACCAATATTCTGACTTTTTCAAAGTTGAACAAATATGACCTTGATCCGGAATCGCCGTACTCCCTTCAGGACGGGCAGCCCACCACATCTTATTACCCTCAGCAAAAGACAATAATGCTGGGCATAAATCTTTCACTATAAAATAGCATCGAAATGAAAGGGAAAATTATTTTCTTCGTAACAATACTTTTTTTATTTTCTTCCTGCCAAAAATCAACCCTGGACAAGCAGCCGTTGGACCGGGTTGCCGATAATACGGTATGGAATAGTATTCAGGGCGTAAACGCGGTTATTGCTGGTTGCTATAGCATGATGAGCGTTTTTGAAAACGAAACGCCGGATAAATATGTAGGAATAAGGCCTGGTGTGGGCTGGACTATTGAAGCCCAGGTAGGTGTTACGCTTATTAATAATCTGACGGATGAATGCACCTGGGGGATGTATCCAAATTGGAGCAATTACAGATACAGTGGTATCACAATTAATGGAGGGCTGCTGGAATGGTGGGAGAATTCGTATGTGATTATTCGCCAGTTAAATGATTTTATCGCCAGGGTGCCGAATACGCCCATCGATGCAGCCAGCAAACAGAGCCTTATTGCGGAAGCACGCTTTCTGAGAGCATTCAATTATTTTTCGATGGTGAAACGCTATGGAGGTGTTCCAATTATCACCCGGGCGCAAGCATTAACGGATCCTAAAGATTCGTTGTATCCCAAACGGAATTCAGAAAAAGAGGTGTATGATTTTGTTATTAATGAGATGAATGAATCATATCCAAATCTTCCTGCCGTTGCCGTGCCTGGCAGGGCGTCAAAATATGCTGCACTTGCATTACTCTCCCGTGCAGCCCTGTATGCAGGAAGTATTGCGGAATATGGTACCGTGCAGCTGAATGGGTTGCTTGGTATTCCTGCCGCTGAGGCACAAGCGTATTATCAAAAAAGCTATGATGCTTCCAAGATCATTATGAATGACGGCGTTTGTGGATTGTATAATGTTGACGCTGACAAAGCAAAGAACTTCAGAAATATTTTCCTTGTAAAAAATAATTTGGAAGCAATATTTGTGGTAGAACATAATAATAAAGACATGATTTCTGAAGGGGGAAATGGCTGGTATTATGATTTTATGCAGGGCCCGATGCCAAACGCATGGTATAATGGTAATCAGAACGAGCCCTACCTTTCCTTTATTGCGAGTACTTTTGAGAAAACAGACGGAACAGCTCCTGATTTGTCAACGCCAACATTAACGGGCAGGCTATGGACGGATGACTCTCTGTGGGCCGGAATGGAGCCTCGTTTTTTTGGCAGTATTTATACGAACGGTACGCCATGGAAAGGTGCGCCTATAGATTGGCATACTGCTTTAAAAGTAGATGGTAAATATCTTACGGATCCCCAGGGCGCCTATCAGGGTACACCTTACCTTGGGTTGCAGGCAAAAAAGGGGGGACCCTACACAGGATTTGGGGTGTTAAAATATTTGGATGAGAATCATAATAACATGACTTATGGTTTTAACTCCAGCCAGGATTGGCTTGTGTTTCGTTTCGGTGAGGTGTTGTTAAATTATGCGGAGGCTGCATTTAAACTGAATAAAGCAGGGGAAGCATTGAGCGCTGTCAATCAAATAAGAGCCAGAGCCGGAGTTGCCCCTCGCACGGCGATCACATTCCCCCTTATTCAAAAGGAGCGTAAGGTTGAGCTTGCATTTGAGGGCGAGCGGTATTGGGATCTTCGCCGTTGGCGAATCGCAAACTCGGTGCTAACAAAAAGAGAAACCGGGCTGCGCTATATACGGGACTATGCATCCGGGAAGCTGGAACTGCAGGTGCTGCAAAATGCCGACGGTGGAACCAATGTGAACCCCGTATTTGAATCGTATAATTACTATCTGCCCATTACTAAATCGAGAACACAACAAAATTCAAATCTGGTAGAGAACCCGGGATATAATTAACGGTTGCTGCCACATTTGCTTAAAATATAATTATGAAGCACATTCATTTGCTTATGATGGTGCTGTGCTCCTGTATGCTATCACAAGCGTTGGCGCAAAAGGAAGCTCAGGGGGGACAGGAACAATTGCCGTCAAAAGGAAGCATTCCCCGGCTGGCATGGTATAGCATACCGGCGTCAGCAACATCTTTGCAACGTTACCAGGAGCTGAAAGAAGCTGGTATCACTATTAGCTTTTCTTTTTTCTCCTCCTTAAACGATGCTGA
>JAGIAQ010000163.1 GCA_017744795.1 Niabella sp.
CATTCAATGTCCTGAAAAGTTCTTCTGAAGGCGCCTTATAATTCAATCCGCCGCTGTTCCACCATTCTTTCACCGACTGAAAAGGATCGTTGTCTCTTCCATAATACAGCAATACACCTCCCTGCCGCACCCACCGCGCTAATGCCTGGTGATAGTTTGCCGACAAAGGTTTCATATTAGCATAGCTCATCACCAGCACCTTAATATGTTTTAATGTATTTTCATTTTCGAGATTCTCCATGTGAACGGTTTCCACGGGGATGCCGTTTTTCAACAGTGGCATTACCATTCCGTAAAAGTTAGAAAGCTGCGGATCTTCATATCCTTTATGCGTCGGAAAACGTTGAAACATCATTGAATTGGATACCAGTACGCCAATGCCTTTGCTGCCACTGATCTTATTTGCAGACGCCGGCATTTCATTCAACGTATTAACCATTATCTGCATTTGCGTAGCGTACTCTTTGGAAATCGGGTAGCGGGTGGTATCATTTTCCAACTTAAATTTTCCCAGATAAATACGGTTGGGCCAGGGCATCACCTCATAATTTGCAACTGTTGGGTAAAGCAGCTGTGCCGTAAAAGTTGCCTGATAATTCCGTTTATAATCATCCCAGGTACGTGGCCAGTCTTCAATAGGGTCTGTTAAGAAAAACATTTTTTTACCTGTGGGCGCCGTCATGGAGACCATTGACCCGTATTCCAGAAAAGCATTCTCAAACACCCGTTCTTTTTTAACCCCGTTGTAATAAACCGGCTCCCTTGAAGTGCCCGTCCATACCTGGGCAATGTAACCATCCATATCCTTTATAGACGCCAGGCTGGCCTCGGGGCTTACGATCTGCCAGGAAGAATAATTCAGCAGTGAATGCGTGGGAACATAACAGCGTACATTCCGGCCCTTGCTTTTTGCGTATTGTTTAATAAACCCAAACACCTCCTTTAACGCGTTAAAATATAAATGGTATTTAAGTTTCGAAGACAAATAAGTAGCTTCGGGCGACTCATGCTGCGGCCGCCAGGGCGCTCCATAATATCCCTGCCATTCCCTTTTAAAGGCCTCGCTGTAACCGGCCCGCGCCCAAAACTCCGGTTCTTCCAGGTAGATGGCTGTTACCCCGGCGTCAATGACCCGCTTCATCTGATCTTTAATATATCTGAGATAATCTTCAGCCGGAACGATATAGGGCACATCTTTACCATGCCAGATGGTATCTCCATTCCGCTGTTTCTGCCCTTCATCAAAATGTTGTTTACCGTCGTAAAGGCCTTTGAAATAATCTTTGTACTGACCCCAGGCAATACCTGTCATGAAATGCACCTGGTAGCCTTTATCGCGCCATCCTTTCACCCGCTCTTCAAAATTGCCGCCTGCATCATTGACGCCGTAAACGATCGCAATATCCGACCGGACATCATACGCCGCGTTCCAGGGAGCGGATATTTGAAAGGCTGTTTTTTCCTGGGCGTTGACTACGCTCCATGAAAATGGGGAAAACAGCAGCAGGCATTTTAACAAAGTAGTTCTCATCAGTATTATATTTTAATATTATCAGGGAACATCCACTCTTACTGCGGCGTTATAGTTATGCCTTTTTATATTTTCTGTAGCATAATTTATCCGCGCGGCACCTCTGATAAACATAGTTCTTCCCGAAGGTATGGTTCCCTGAGTGGTAATAGTAATTGGCTGCCCCAACATAGACTCGAAGGCGTTCCCGGAATAATTGATAATGGTGGTGTATTGGTTGTCCCACTCCCGGTACCCGACATATGGAACTTCACTGACAAATAAACGAACATCCGTCACATTAAGCATATTATTTAAATCTGCATCACTATAACTTCCCATGGGGCCTATTTTAGATTTAAAATCAGCGGGGCTAACAGCACGTGTCACCTTTATGGTTGCAGTAATTTTGCCGTTAGCTACCGTTGGCGTACCAACCCATTCTATCTTAAGGAAGGGCTGAACTTTAAACTCCACCTCGGTCAGGCCTTTTATTTCAAGTGTTTTGGATTCATTTGCAAGCGTGTCTCCATTTGCATTTAACCGTATCAGGGGAATAAAGGCCCCATCCACGCGAACATTATAGGTCCCTCTGAATACTTTGGTATTTTGAAACACCCCTTCTTTCGTGCAGAAAAAATCAAGATTCTCAGGAGTTGCCGCTGTCCAGCTTAGCTCTCTCATCCGGATACGGGTGCCCTCGCTTCCCTGATCCGTCAATACCAGCTCACCTGTGGCGGCATCTACTACTTTGCCCTTAAGTGTTTCGCCAGGCCCGGGATAATTATCCAGCTTCATACAGGAATGAGCCCCTATTATCATCAATAAACCAAATATGAAATAAAAAATCTTTGCCATATTCTTTTTTTTAATATTCTCAATAAGGAAATTTATCTTCCCGGTTGCTGATCAATGACCGGACTTTTATTGACTTCACTTGAAGGAATAAGAAAATAATATTCCTGTTCTGTTATGCGGAACCGCTTACGGGCTTCTTCAAACCCTGCATCGAAAAAATACTTATTTGCAACAGACGAGTAGAAAGGATAAAGTCCTCTGTAATAAGCTCCGTCCGACTGGGTAAATCCATTCAGTATATCTGAATGCTGGGTCCGCCAGCGGCGAATATCCCAAAGGATCTTGTTTTCAAATCCTAATTCTTTTCTGCGTTCTTTGCGTATAAGCGCTAACCCGTTCGCCCCCAAAATATCGCCAGCGCCGGCCATTGGATCGGCGCCCGCCCTTTCCCGAATATCTTTTATTGCGGAATAGGCCACTGCCTGCAGATCATATCCGTCAACAGTAGTAGTACCTGCCAACATCAGTTCGGAAGCTGCTTCCGCCGCATTTAACAATACTTCTGCGTAACGCATTAAAATAAACGATTGCTCAGACCTCCCCTCCAAAACGAGCGCCTGTGCCATATTGGGGTTTAGCCATTTGCGAACGGTAAATCCTGTAAAGGCGGCCGTCATATCCGAATTTCCAAACGGTCCGCTTTTCCCGCCACCATTCATTTTGGATCCATCAGGCAGGGTAACCACTTCATGGGTTGTTCCATTCTGCGACAGAAATAAAGACTTGTTTCCTGCAAAACTACCTTTTGCAGTATATGCATCTACCTGATTATAGGTTTGTGGACCGCCGATGGAGTAATTTGCAACTCCATTTACGACACGAAGCGGATTGATCCCATTTGACACATCACCGGTAAAGATACCTCTGCGAATTTCAATCGCCTGGCCTTTAAATACATCGCCGGGTAAAATAACGTTGGCGCGCAGCCGGGGCTCTGCATTTGCAAAAAGATCGGTCACTTTATCGTATAAAACATATTTACCATTTGCATCAAGTACTTTGATGGTACCATCCTGATTTTTAGGGAACCCGTCAAACAACTCTACAAAGTCGAGTGTGGGGCAGTTTCCGGCGGAATATCCATTCCCCCCCATTAATTGCCGGGGAATATTATAGGCATCAAATCCATGCGCCAGATCAGGGTATTTATAATCTTTCGTATAAATGTTTTCTGCGCTGGCCGCATCAAAAAACATATCAACCATGTTCTGATATTGCGACTCTTTATCATTGGCCGCCCATTTCTTTTTATACAAAGAATATTTACCGGATTTCATTATTAATCCTGCAGCAGAAAATGCCTCAGTAAAGTATTTCACGGATGCAGCAGCGGCTGTAGAAGGATCAAACCCGATCACACGCACTTTTGTTTTTTGTCCGAAACCGGTAATCTTATTGTACTTGGCCACACTGCCGGCAAAAAGCATGGCCTCAGATTTAAATCCCAATGCAACATATTTATTTGCATAACCTTTAACAGGGCTCGTTTCTGGCAGCAGATCGATTGACTTATTAAAATCAGCCAGCACCTGATTCCAGGTCTCTTCTTCCGTAGCGCGCGGTTTTTCCAATTGTGCCGCTGCGCTATCAGGATATTTTAATACGCTTGTAACCAGCGGCACACCGCCATATCGTTTTGCCAGTGCATAAAAAACCATTCCCCTTGCAAAGTATGCTTCACCCAAATAATCTTTAAGCTCAGCATCGCCAAAATTTGCTTTATATTTTGGTAAACTTTCGAGAAGATTGTTGGCGTCGCGCAATAAATTAAACGCCCGCACCCAATAGGCGCCGTTACGGGCCCAGCCTTCCGAGGTCATTGCCTCACCAGCATCTCTTCCCAAAGAGGAGCCTTCATTTGTTCCGGGGGTTACCAGCCAATCGTCAAAAAATTGCCGGGCCGGAGAGTATTTAAAATCTTCAAAAGGCATTTGACTATACATACGGGACAAGTATAATGACACCCCTTTTGATGAAGAAAATAAATCCGATTCGTTAACTATATTTTTGGGTGGAACATCCAGATATTTTTTACAGGAGCTCCACAGGAACAAAGTCATGATAATACATAAAGAATATCTCACTTTCATAACGTTAAGTTTTAGAATGTAACATTTAACCCAACAGAAACTGTTTTGTTTAATGGATATAAATAACCATAGGTATCATTCGGATGCTCCGGATCTATGTACTTCACTTTTGTAGCAGTAAAAATATTATAGCCATTAACATAAAAACGGGTACTTCTGACGCCCAGTCTCCTGATCCATTTTTGTGGCAGGGTATAACCCAATTCAATAGATTTCAAACGCAGGTAAGCCCCGTTAACTGAATTATATGACGAAGTGGGATCCGGCAGCGTGCCGGTATAGGCATAGTATCCGGGCACCCAAACGGTCTTAGGGTCATAGGGGTCTGCTTTCGGATCTTTCGGATGCCAGCGATCCATAAACTGCGCCATTGCTCCAGATTCACTGTTACCCCATAAAGGCTGATAAAGTTGTTCTACGTATTGAACTGTTGAAAGTGCCGATCCCTGCAATAAAAAGAACAGATCGGCTCCTTTATAAGAAAAGTTAGCTGAAAGACCATAATTCACCCAGGGTGTTGAACTCAACTGATAAGGATGCTTATCCAGATCATTAATTTCCCCATCGCCATTCCAGTCTTCGTAACGATAGTCCCCAGGTAATGTGCCCCGGCTTTCATATATGGGGCTGTTCCAGATGTCATTCCAGGATTGGTAGCGTCCATTGCCGGTATACCCCCACCATAAATTTTGCAAACGGTCATTCTGATTGTTGCGCCAGTTCCAATAAGAGCTTCCACTAGGTCCCCTTTCAACATACAGTGCTTTAACCCTTGTAAAGGAAAAAATCCCTTTCAAACTATAAACAAAGTCTCCCAAATGATTACTATGAGTCAATTCAAAATCGTATCCGTAATTAAGGTCGCTGTTAATATTTTCCTGGGGCAATGCCGCTCCAACAACCGTTGGGATGCCACCATTACGTTGCGTCAGCAACCCGGTGCGTTTTCTTTCAAAAAGATCAAAAGTAAATCCAAGCAGCCCGTTCCAGCCGGTAAAATCAATACCGGCATCGAATGATTTTGCCGTATACCATGTGATCGCCGGGTTTGTAATACCCTTATTGCTCGCACTGGCTATAAAATTTCCGTCAAAAACATAGCCACCGGTAAAATTCCTGGAGTCTGTCCCTGCCGGATAATTATAGCCACTTGCCCATTGATAGGCGGCTGCCCCGTCATCGCCCATCACGCCATATGATGCACGTAATTTCAATTGATTGATAAATGACAGACTCGTGTTCTCTT
The DNA here is from genome assembly GCA_017744795.1 of Niabella sp. Taxonomy (GTDB): domain Bacteria; phylum Bacteroidota; class Bacteroidia; order Chitinophagales; family Chitinophagaceae; genus Niabella. The sequence continues at coordinate 5,705 of JAGIAQ010000163.1, forward strand.
TAATAAACTTTTCTTCAGAGATTCTCCAGCCTACAGAGCCTCCCGGGAAAAATCCCCACTGATAGCCTGTTCGAAACTTGGAAGACCCGTCATATCTGAATAAGAGTTCGGCCAGATATTTATTCTTAAATGCATAATTAAATCTACCTGCCAGTCCTAAATTAGTAAGCTCATAAAGATCACCGGACCCTGTATTCATAGTGCCCACCTGGTTAAGCGGAATACCTGCAAATAAATAAGGCAGTGGCAATGCAAGATCTCTCTGCGCAATAAAATTATCTCCCTGTCTTTTTTGAGTCTCCCAAACCAGCGCTCCATTCACCTGGTGTACCTGATTAAAAGAATGGCTATAATTAAGTGACGTTTGACTTAAAAGCTGTGAATAGAAATAGGCTTCTCTTGAAACCCGGTTCGGTGATTGCCGGGTAAAGCTTGTGAATTGTTGTGATGCATCATCATACCTGTATTGATTATATTCTTTTTGATAGTAATTACGGTTTGATAATGAATAATCATAACTAAACAAGGTTTTTGCATAAAGCCCTTTCACTCCCGGCACATCATAGCGCAGGCTTAATACCGGTTGTATCCAACTGTTTTTATACACCCTGTATCCACTGATATTTTTATTCATAAAGGAAATCGGATTATCGCCTTCAATCAATCCATGATAAGGTTTTGTGGGATCATCGTTAGCGTAGGCCGGTATCTGCGGGCCTTGTCTCCAAAAGCTGCGTATAATCCACCAGGCACTCTGATAAGGCTGGTTTGTTGTTTCCGTAATGAGGTTTATATTGGCATCCAACGTAAATCTTTTGGCGATTTTAGCTGTAATCGTTGAGCGTAAATTATATTTATTATAGTTCAGGTCATTGGTCTGAAAAAAGCTTCCCTGATTCATGTAGCCGCCGCCTATATAATATTGGATCTTATCATTACCTCCCGTTGCACTCAGATTATGTTGCGTTTGAGGAGCGTATTTGGCAAAAACAAGCGGGTACCAATCGTAACTTTTCCTTTTCCCTGTTTTATAATCGTCAAATATTTGATCCGTAAATACCGGGCTGCCGCCATTCACATTGTGCATAGCTGCCTCGTTACGCAGTGTCATGTACTGAAAAATATCAACCGTTTTAGGGAGCCCGGAAGGATATTGCCAGGTATAGTTACCATCATAGGATAAAATACTTTCATTATTTTTTCCCTTTTTTGTTGTAATTAAAACAACTCCATTAGCTGATCGTACCCCATATATTGCAGCTGAGGCAT
>JAGIAQ010000164.1 GCA_017744795.1 Niabella sp.
CACTTAGTCTTCAGGTAAAAGATCAAACAAAAAAGTTTCTGCTCGATTCACTTATTTACTATCTTAAAAATAATAAAAACGGTACGGCTGATTCATTGGGAATGTACCTGCTGCCGAACATAAAAATTGCTCCGGATAATTCCAATACAATAGGTACTATGTATCCTACTGCACTGGCGGGCAATAACATTATTGTATCTTTTGAACCAACAACAGACGGTAACATGGGATACTATAAATATGTTTCTTCGGTTCCCAGGCTGCTTTATTTCACCCAACTCTGGAAACCCTACCAATTGAGTTCGGATAGCACTGCCGCCCAGGTTCCGTCTAAAACGGGAGTGCACACAAGAGTGTCAACCGCCTTTATGAATACTCAAAATGGTGTTATTAATGTATTAACACCGGGAAATAGCTTGTTTTTTTACGGTACAAAATCGAATTAACCTTTTAATCTTTTTTATGAAGAATAATAATAATAAAGCCCGGTTGCATTTTTTCTGTCTCCTGGTTGTGCTAAGCGCACTATCCTGCACAAAAGTGGGGAAAGGCTTTATCAGCCCCACCATGCAATATGCGGTTAAAATATTAACGATCCCCAAAGGGCAGATCGTAAAATCCAACGCAATTGTACCGGACGGTTCTGATATCCCTCTCTCAGTAAAGTGGGTGCATATTTATGATTCCACAGGAAAGGTTGTGGATGATATTTTTTCCAAACAATATCCAACGATAGTTTGGTCGCAGGCGTATAATGCCAAAACTGACACTACGTTTGAATTGATAACGGCAAAAAGAACCCAGGTGAATATGACTCCTATAGTAGTAGATCCTACCAGTGGTATTATAGAATCAACAAATACTTCCCTGAATGTTCCCAACGGTAATTACAGTGTTGATATTGAAATTTCCAATCCGGCAGGAACTCAATTACTAAAAAAAGCCATTGTATTAAATTTTTACGACGGCCCTACAATAATGATTGATGATCCAAGTATTGGCTCTTTCAGCGTGAGCCGTTTAATTGCAAATACAGGTACCGGGGCTCCCAACAACAGCCTTTATTATAATGGGGCCAACAATCCTTTCGTAGTTAAAACAATACAAAGGATTTCCAGCGACGGTAATTTATTAATTGTGAAAATGACCGATAGAAATGGTGTTCCATTTAATCCCAGGACCGGGGAAATAAAAAGAAGACCCGGATCAGGGGTTAACCCTAATCCGCCGTATTTGGAAAATTTACAATTATATGCGCCGGACACCTATGTAGCAACAGATACGGCTATGGTAATAAAATTTCCGATTACGCCTTTTCCGATTGCGCCCAAAAGCACTAATGGCTACAACTTATATTATGCTGTACAGGGCTCTGCCGCAACCATGGATAGCACTACTACCTGGTCTGCCAGTCAAACCGGTCCCGGAAAGTATTATCAAGGGAAAAGTGACCCTCATTATTTAGGCACAGTCAGAGATGGTTTATACGATTGCTCAGTTCGTTTCCCTTTTAAAATCATTGTTCCAGGATCTTATCTCGTTACCTTGAAGATATTGTCTTTAACACATAGATAAGTATATGTATATGATGATATACATGGAAAAGCCTTCGGGTTTACAGAATAAAATATTCCGGCTCTTGCAAAGCCGGAATATTTTTTTAATTAACAAACTATATTTAATGCCCGTTGCACGTCAAGGGGTAACGCCACTGGTTTTGAAGTAAAAGCATATCGGAATAATACGGATTGTTCAACCGAGGATTTATCATATCGTGCTGTTGTTTTATAGAAGCCGATTGTATTCAGGTATTGTACTACCAAAAAAACATTTGTCAGAGGATCAATTGAGATATCCTGGCCGCGAAGGAAATCTGCCCAAATTGCCCCCAAAATCGTACCTTTGCAGCCCCTAAAACAAGGGTTTACGCATGAAGCATATACGGAATTTTTGCATTATCGCACATATTGATCACGGTAAAAGCACGCTGGCGGACCGGTTGTTGCAGGCCACCAATACGATCAGCGACCGGGAGATGATGGACCAGGTACTGGATGATATGGACCTGGAACGTGAAAAAGGGATTACTATCAAAAGCCACGCGATCCAGATCAACTATAAAGCCCGGAATGGGGAGCAATTTGTACTGAACCTGATCGATACGCCGGGTCACGTAGATTTTAGCTATGAAGTGAGCCGTGCACTGGCTGCCTGCGAAGGCGCGCTGCTGCTGGTAGATGCCACACAGGGCATCCAGGCGCAAACCATCAGCAATCTTTACCTGGCTATTGATAATGATCTTGAGATCATCCCGGTGATCAACAAGATTGATATGGATGGGGCAATGATTGATGAAGTAAAAGATCAGATTATTGACCTAATAGGTTGTAAACCAGAAGATATACTATTGGCTAGTGGGCGTACCGGATTGGGGGTGGAGGAAGTGCTGGAGGCTATTGTGGAAAAGATCCCGCCGCCCAAAGGAGACCCGGAAGCGCCATTGCAGGCATTGATCTTCGATAGCGTTTTTAACAGTTTTCGCGGCATTATTGTGTACTACCGGATCTTAAACGGAACCCTCCGCAAGGGCGACAAAGTAAAGTTTGTAAGCACCAACCAGGAATATGAGGCCGATGAAATTGGGGTACTGAAGCTGAAAATGACGGAAAAAAGTGAGGTCGGCGTTGGCGATGTAGGTTATATTATTACGGGGATTAAGAATGCAAAAGAAGTTAAGGTAGGTGACACTATTACATTGGCATCCAATAATAAGCCAATGGCTATTAAAGGGTTTGAAGAGGTGAAGCCCATGGTATTTGCGGGTATTTATCCGGTAAATACGGATGAATTTGAGGAGCTGCGCGATTGTATGGAAAAACTGCAATTAAACGACGCTTCCCTGACTTTTGAGCTCGAAACCTCTCAGGCGCTGGGCTTTGGTTTCCGCTGCGGTTTCCTGGGTATGCTGCACATGGAAATTATCCAGGAGCGGCTGGAGCGGGAGTTTAACCAAACGGTTATTACAACCGTTCCCAACGTTAGCTTCATCGCCTATACCACAAAGGACGAAAAAATAATTGTCAATAACCCCACTGAGTTTCCTGACCCGGTAAAAACGGAACGGATCGAGGAACCTTATATTAAGGCGCAGATCATTACCAAGCCGGAGTATATCGGCAACATCATGACCCTTTGCCTGGGCAAACGTGGTATCCTGCTCAACCAGAGTTACCTGACCACTTCGCGCGTGGAGTTGATTTTTGAGATGCCTTTGACAGAGATCGTATTTGATTTTTATGATAAATTAAAATCGCAGACCCGGGGGTATGCTTCCTTCGATTATCATCCGGCGGGCTACCGCGACAGTGATATCGTTAAAATGGATATCCTGCTGAACAATGATAAAGTGGATGCGCTGAGCGCCCTTATCCACCGCAGCCGTGCCCATGATTTTGGAAGAAAATTATGCGAAAAATTAAAAGAATTATTACCGCGTCAGCAGTTCCAGATCGCCATCCAGGCGGCCATTGGTGCTAAGATCGTCGCCCGGGAAAATATCTCTGCGATGCGGAAGGATGTAACGGCCAAATGCTACGGGGGGGATATCAGCCGTAAGCGCAAGCTGCTGGAAAAACAGAAGGAAGGTAAAAAACGCATGCGCCAGATCGGTAACGTAGAAGTACCGCAGGAGGCGTTTTTGGCGGTGTTAAAGCTGGACGAGTAACAATTGTGAATAGAGAAAGGTGAATCGTGAGACGTCAGAAGTCAGTCCCGAAGGCTATCGGGATTGGAAATTTCAAATAAGAAATTAGAAATAAGAAATTGAAAAAAATTGCGGTAATTGTGGCGGGTGGTACGGGAACGCGGATGGGCAGCGAGTTGCCCAAACAGTTCTTGTTATTAAAGAACCGGCCTTTACTTTACTATACGATTGATACCTTTTTAAAGGCTTATGACGACCTGGAGCTGGTGTTAGTATTGCCCGATATTTATACCGATATGGGGCAGGAGATCATTGACGCCTATTTTGATAAAGACCGCATCCGTATTACAGTGGGCGGTGGCAGTCGCTTTGAATCCGTGAAGAATGGTTTGCAGCTGGTTACCGAAGATGCCATCGTTTTTGTACATGATGCCGTGCGTTGCCTGGTTACCGCGGAGCTGATACAACGATGTTACGAACAGGCCCTGCAAACAGGGAGCGCCATTCCGGTAGTGCCCAGCAGCGACAGTGTGCGTTTGCTTACCACCGAAGGAAGCGATGCCCTGGAGCGCGAAAAAGTAGTACTGGTGCAAACGCCGCAGGTCTTCCACAGTAAAATATTGATCCCAGCCTTTTCGATCGAACAAAAAGAAAAATTCACCGACGAAGCTTCCGTTGTGGAGGCTTTTGGTATGAAAGTATCATTGGTAGCGGGCGATAAAAACAATATCAAGATAACGCACCCGGAGGACTTAATTGTTGCGGAGCAGCTGCTAAATCGAATTTGAAAATTTGGGAATGTGGGAATTTGAAAATGGAGCTGCTGTCTGAAACTGCAAGTTTCGGATTCTGTTTTTGTTGCCGTTGGCAACGCTGCAATCGCCGGAGGCTATAAAATAGAACTGCGAAGCTGCAAGCTTCGCAGAGCGGACAAATGACAAATCATTAAGCTGTTCTCTTAATGAGCTTAATTCCTTAATGTTTTATTTGCCCAGGACTTGCCGTTTCACCGCCTTACCGGCCCGAAATTATTTTATCTTCTTCAAATAACCGCCGTAGCCGCTTTTGATGAGCTCATCAGCCAACACATTTAATTGCTCCTTGTTGATGAAACCATTGCGGTAGGCGATCTCCTCAATACAACCGATCTTCATGCCCTGGCGTTTTTCGATCACGCGCACAAATTCTGAAGCGTCCGTCAGCGAATCGAAGGTGCCCGTATCCAGCCAGGCGGTGCCGCGGTCCAGTATGGCTACGTGCAGCTGTTTACGATGCAGGTATTCTTTGTTAACATCAGTGATCTCGTATTCTCCCCTTGGTGAAGGTTTCAGGTTTTTAGCGATTTCCAGCACAGAATTATCATAAAAATAAAGTCCGGGTACCGCGTAATTCGACTTAGGCTCTGCTGGTTTTTCTTCGATGGATTTTGCCATTTTATTTTCATCAAACTCTACCACGCCATAGCGTTCGGGGTCCGATACCTGGTAAGCAAAAACATAACCGCCTTCCACGTCGGTGAGCTTTTTCAGCTGGCTGCCCAGTCCCGCGCCATAAAAGATATTATCGCCCAGCACCAGCGCTACTTTATCGTGGCCCACAAACTCGGCACCGATAACGAAGGCCTGTGCCAGTCCATTAGGCACTTCCTGTACGGCATATTCAAACCGGCAGCCAATCTTCTGCCCGTCGCCCAGCAGGCGCTTAAAGCCGGCCTGGTCTTCAGGGGTGGTAATGATCAGCACTTCGCTAATGCCCGCCATCATCAAAACCGATAAAGGGTAATAGATCATCGGTTTATCATAAATGGGCATCAGTTGCTTACTGATGGCTTTGGTAATAGGATAGAGGCGGGTGCCTGATCCGCCGGCGAGGATAATTCCTTTCATTATAGTTTATTTAAACATATCATTAAAGAACGGCAGCTCCGCATCTTTAGGAGAAATACTTGCCTGGTCTGCATGGATCTGCCAATTAATATTGAGGGTGGGGTCGTTATATACCACACCAGCTTCTGAAGCTTTGTTATAATAGTTATCGCATTTATAAAAGAATACGGCGGTTTCGGAAAGCACAGAAAATCCGTGCAGGAAACCTCTTGGTATGAAAAGCTGCAGTTGGTTTGCTGCGCTTAAATTAACAGCAACATGTTGCCCGAAAGTAGGAGAGCCGGGGCGTGCATCTACTGCCACATCCAGTACTTCGCCATGGAGTACGCGTACCAGTTTGGCCTGTGCGGATGCTCCTGTTTGCGCATGCAGACCTCTGATCACACCGTAGGTGGAGAAAGATTGATTGTCCTGCACAAAGCGGGTTTGGGTACCGGTGCGTTCATGAAACCGGGCTTCATTAAAACTCTCAAAAAAATAGCCCCGGTCGTCTTTAAATAGTTGTGGTTCTATAATAAAGCACCCTTTTAAGTCGGTTTCGGTTGCCTTCATTTATTCTGCGTTGTATTGTTTGGCGTAATAATTTTGGTAATCACCGGAGGTTACATTTTCCAGCCATTCTGTATTTTCCAGGAACCAGTCGATGGTCTTTGACAGGCCTTCTTCAAACGTAACCGAAGGGCTCCATCCCAGTTCTTTGTTGATCTTGGTAGCATCAATCGCATACCGCAGGTCGTGGCCGGGGCGGTCTTTTACATAGGTGATCAGCTGCGCACTGGTGCCCGGGGCGCGTCCCAGCTTTTCATCCATCTGCTGGCACAGCAGGTGCACCAGGTCAATGTTCTGCCATTCATTAAACCCGCCCACATTGTACTTGTCGCTGCTTTTACCTTTATGGAAAACCAGGTCTATCGCGCGGGCGTGGTCAATCACATACAGCCAGTCTCGGGTATATTTTCCGTCGCCATAAACCGGCAGTGGTTTGTTGTTGATGATATTGTGGATCATCAGGGGGATCAGCTTTTCCGGGAAATGATTCGGCCCGTAGTTGTTGGAGCAATTGGTGAGCACTATCGGTAGTCCGTAGGTGTCGGCATAAGCATATACAAAATGGTCGGAAGAGGCTTTTGATGCCGAATAAGGGGAATGCGGATCGTACGCCGTATCCTCGGTAAACAGTCCTTCGGCTCCCAGCGCGCCATACACTTCATCGGTGGAAACATGATGGAATCTTTTCCCAGCATAATTACCTTTCCAAAGTTCTTTGGCGGCATTCAATAAATTTACTGTACCGATCACATTCGTGTACACAAAATCCAGGGGCGAGGTAATGGAGCGGTCTACATGGCTTTCCGCCGCCAGGTGAAC
>JAGIAQ010000165.1 GCA_017744795.1 Niabella sp.
CAGCTCCGTAACATTATCCTAACTTTAATCAAAAAAATTATGATCTGGAGACAGCCGGTCAAACTGGAGCATTTGAATACCGCACCCGAATATATGGGCACTTACCTGAATATTCAATTTACCGGGGTTACAGACAATACGCTTACCGCTACAATGCCCGTCACCCAACGGGTAAAGCAACCTTATGGCATCCTGCACGGCGGCGCTTCGGTTGTATTGGCGGAAACAGTGGGTTCTTATGCCAGTGCGCTGGTCATAGACCCGGAAGTATCCATGGCCGTGGGACTGGAGGTTAACGCCAACCATCTGAAACCGGTAACCTCCGGTACTGTAAAAGCAGTATGCAGCCCGCTGCACCTGGGCAGAAAAACCCATGTATGGGATATCAGAATTTACAATGAACAAGAACAGCTTACCTGCATCAGCAGGCTCACGGTTGCCATTATACCCAAACAGCCGTTTACATAGTCCGGGGGCAGTTTGATCGTTCACGTCTCACGACAAAAACACTATCCGGCATTTTGCAATATCCCGAATTGTTACACTGTTGCAATGATTTTTTCATTATTTAACATAGTAAAGTAAAAAGGACATTTTACCTTTGCGGTAAAATAGGTTCCTTGTGGGGATTGTGATGCGTTATAGCAAAAACCTGTTGCTCCTTATTGTAGCAGTGCAAATATTAAACCTCGGCGTTTATGGCGGCGGTGGCTTTAAGCTATTTCCCAGCACCCACTCCCAGGTTTCTTCAGAATTAAATGAGATCGATTCCTTACTTGAATATGTAGTAGAATGGGTTTGGCTGCATAAAGACGTCATTAAAGAAAACGTTCCGCACAACAATACCAAAAGTCATAACACCATTCTCAAAACCAGCAGCATTAGCTACTCGGTTCCGGAAAGCTTCGCAGAGCTGATCCATTATCCCCCTGCTAACCGGTCGTATCCCTTTTTATGGAAGGTGCAACCCTACTACCAATATCTTAACGAAATAAATCCGCCGCCGCCCCGGCGTCCGCTTTTTGCATGATCCGCTTGAGCGGAACCTGAACAGGGCTCAATCAGTTGACTATTGACTATTCACTATTGATTGATCCCTTCTCCTCATCAAATTTAAAATCTTAACTTCAGGTAAGAAACCCCTGACGCAAAGGCAGCTAAACCAGCCTTTAATAACTGTTATTTATGCTATACAAAAAACAATTATGCCTCTTGCTGCTCTGTTGCTGCATCAGCCGTTTACAGGCGCAGAATAGGACGTTGCCTCCGGCAGATACCGTCCGGATCTCGTTAGACAGTGCTGAGTCCCGGTTCGTGAGCAACAACCTCCAGCTGCTGGCACAGCGCTACAATGTGGATGTGGTAAAAGCCCTTGAAATACAGGCCCGGTTGTACCCGAATCCCAATTTCACCATAGCGTCCACCATCTATAATCCCAACGCTAAAAAATTTTTCCCTGCGCCCCTTTCAACCGATGGAGAGCTTTCCGGAAATATTAGTCAGGTTATAGTGCTGGCAGGAAAAATAAACAAGAACTTCAAGCTGGCGCAGGCCAACAGCCGCTTGTCGGAATACGAGTTCTTTGATCTGTTGCGAACGCTTAAATACAGTTTGCGCAGTACTTTTTACAGCATTTATTATTTGCAGCAGAGCGCCGCGGTGTACCAATTGGAGATCAATAACCTCCAGGTGGTGGTAACGGCGTATAATGATCCCGAGGTCAAAAAATATATTTCAGAGAAAGAAGTGGTTCGGGTAAAAGCGCAGTTGTACAGCCTGCAAAACGAATACCAGGGCCTTATTGACCAGATCAATGATGCAGAAAGTCAGCTGCGGCTGCTGGTTCAGGAAAAGGCAGGCACTTATCTTGTGCCGCAACTGGATGACAAAAAACTAGAATCCGGTAACCCCCTGCAATACCCGCTGGCCGTTCTGGTGGATTCGGCTTATAAGGGCAGAACGGATCTTATGATCGCGAAAGCCAACACCGATATCAGTAAACTGAATTATAATTACCAGAAAGCCCTGGCGGTTCCGGATCTTACGGCCAGTATTTCCTATGATCAGCAGGGAAGCTATATTCACAACTATTCGGCGTTAGGGCTGGCAATAGACCTGCCTTTCTTCAGCCGGAACCAGGGGAATATTAAGTCTGCCAAAGCGGCCATAAAAATGAATGAGGCCACCGAACAAAGTGCACAGCTTACAGTGGAAGAAAATGTATATCGGGCCTTGCAAAAAGCCATTGATGCGGATAATCTCTATAAGAAAATAGACCCCGCCTTTGGCCAGGATTATACAAGACTGGTAACAGCGGCAGTGGAACATTATAAAAGAAGAGAAATGGGCCTGCTCGACTTCCTCGATTTTTACGATTCCTACAAACAAACCACTTTACAGGTAAACGCCATAAAGTATAATAAAATAAATGCCCTGGAGGGGATTAATTTTTATACCGGCAGCAGCTTCTTTTAACTCCAAACACAAGACAAATGCAAAAAAATAATTTAGTAATTGCTTTATTCAATCTGCTGATAGCAGCAGCGTTCCTGCAGGGATGCGGCGCTAAAAAAAGTGAAGCAGATGAACGTCCGAAATATGTGATCCCCGATTCTGTTATGCGCACCATGGTTATTGACACCATTCAGCGGGGGCAAAAAATCAACTCCATTACCCTCACCGGAAGCGTTGATTTCAACCAGGACAAACAGGTGAATATTTTTCCGTTAGTAAGCGGTAACGTACAGGATATAAAAGTACAGCTGGGCGATTTTGTAAAAGCCGGGCAGGTACTGGCAGTAGTAAAAAGCAGCGAAATGGCGGGCTATAGCAATAACCTGGTCAATGCAGAATCAGGGCTGGCCGTGGCAAAGAACGCACTGGCCGCACAGAAGAGCTTATACAAGAGCGGACTTTCTTCGCAAATGGACCTTACTTCAGCACAAGCCCAGTACGACCAGGCAGCTGCACAGGTGGAGATGGCCAAACGGGTACTCAACATCAATGGCAATACAACCAACGGCTCTTATGTGGTGCGGGCCCCTATCAGCGGGTTTATTGTTCAGAAGAATGTAACCAATAATACCGCCATACGTACAGATAATGGCAGCGCTTTATTTGTTGTTTCGGATCTGAATAATGTATGGATCGAAGCAAACGTTTATGAATCCAATATTGCACAGGTGCATTTGGGCGACGATGTAAGTGTGACCACCATCTCCTATCCCAACCGGGTTTTTAAAGGGAAGGTGGACAAAATTCAGAATGTGCTGGACCCCACTAATAAAGTGATGAAAGTGCGCGTGGTGCTCCCCAATACAGATTATGCTTTGAAACCGCAGATGTTTGCAAGCGTGAATATTGTAAGCAAACAAGCAGACAGTACTGCATTACAGGTGCCTTCCGGGGCGATCATTTTTGACCATAGCCAGCATTATGTGCTGGTGTTTCACAGTCCTTCGGATGTGCGGATCACCCGGGTAGAAGTTGCCGGTACCAATGATGACAAGACCTACATCGCTTCGGGCGTAAACCAGGGAGACCGGGTGATTGCAAAAGATGCACTATTGATTTACGATGCACTAAATAATTAAGCAGGATCGGGAGTCATGAAAAATAAAATGGTGGAAACATACCCATTCACAATTCACCATTCACTATTGGCTATGATTCCGTTTCATCCATAAACGTATTACAATGACCAAGATCATCCGAAGCGTAATCGCTTTCTCCTTAAAAAATAAATATTTCATTTTGGCAGCATCCCTGTTGCTCATTGTAATGGGGATCATCACTTTTAAAAACATGCCTATCGAAGCGTTTCCCGATGTAACAAACGCGGAGATCAGCATTATTACCCAATGGCCGGGCCGCAGTGCGGAGGAAGTGGAAAAATTCGTAACCATTCCTATCGAAATTGCAATGAACCCGGTACAAAAAAAGATCAGCCTGCGTTCCACCAGCATCTTTGGGCTGTCTTATGTGAAACTCATTTTTGACGATGGTGTTAAAGACCCGGAAGCCCGGCAGCAGGTGATGAACCTGCTGGCAAATGCAAATCTGCCCAATGGCGTACAACCTTCGGTACAACCGCCTACCGGCCCCACCGGTGAAATTTTCCGTTATACCTTACGCAGTAACATACGGGATGTGCGGGAGCTAAAAACCATGCAGGACTGGGTCGTAGACCGGCAGCTGCGGTCCGTTCCGGGGATCGGGGATATCACTGCCTTTGGTGGTAAAACAAAAACCTATGAAATAAAAGTAGACCCCGATAAATTAGCTACGCTGGGCATCACCACTCTTGATGTATATACCGCGGTTCAAAAGACCAATATCAATATCGGAGGCGATATGATCGTGCAAAACAACCAGGCATATGTAGTGCGGGGAATCGGGTTGCTGAACGACATCAACGAAATACAGAACATCATTGTTACCAACCTGAACGGGGTACCCGTGCTGGTGAAGGATGTAGCACAGGTAACGATCTCCAACCTGCCCCGCCTGGGATGGGTGGCCCGATCGGGCCGTGAGCTGGATGCACTGGGCAAAACTAAAGTATCGGATGAAGATGATGTAGTGGAAGCGATCATTGTGATGCGCAAGGGCGAGAACCCCACCGAAGTACTGAACGCACTTAAAGCGAAGATCGACAAGCTCAATAATTATGTGCTGCCGGCAGACACCAAAATCGTTCCGTATTATGACCGAACCGACCTGATCGAATACGCAACGCATACCGTGCTGCACAACCTGGTAGAAGGAATTCTGCTGGTAACGCTATTGGTTTCGTTGTTTATGTTTAACTGGCGAACGACACTTATCGTGTCCATTATCATCCCGATGGCCTTGTTATTTGCGTTTATTTGTCTGCACCTGATGGGCATGTCGGCCAACCTGCTTTCGCTGGGTGCGGTAGACTTTGGTATCATTATCGACGGGGCCGTCGTAATGGTGGAGGGCATGTTCGTTATACTGGATCACAAAGCGCGGGATGCAGGCATGGAGCGCTTTAATAAGCTGGCCAAGATGGGGCTCATCAAGCGGGAAGGCGCCCAATTGGGGAAGGCTATTTTCTTTGCAAAACTCATTATCATTACGGGATTGCTGCCCATATTCGCTTTCCAGAAAGTGGAAGGAAAAATGTTCTCGCCGCTGGCCTACACATTAGGTTTCGCGTTACTGGGTGCATTGATCACCACACTCACCCTCGTGCCCGTATTGATCAATCTGCTGCTGCGTAAGAACGTAAAAGAAAAACATAACCCGGTTGTGCATGCACTTACCGGGTTTATGCTGGGCGGATTTGTAAAAGCCTTCCGGCGAAAGGAAATTGTTGTAATCGGATCCTTTATCGTAATGGCGCTGGGTCTGTATTCTTTTAAATTCCTGGGGTCGGAGTTTCTTCCCGAGCTGGACGAAGGTTCCATTTGGCTAAGGGTGCAGATGCCCTATAGTGTTTCACTGGAGAAATCGGTGGAAATTTCAAAACAGGTCAGAACCACATTGATGACATTCCCTGAAGTAAAATATGCCGTTTCACAAACCGGCCGGCCGGATGACGGAACCGATGTAGCAGGATTTTATAATAACGAATTTTCCATCATGTTGTACCCTGAGGGCGACTGGAAATCTAAAATGACAAAGGAAGAGCTCATCGATGCCATGAGTAAAAAGCTATCCGGCATTCCGGGAGCGAACCTTAACTTTTCCCAGCCGATCATGGATAATGTGGAAGAAGCGGTTTCGGGAGTGAAAGGTTCCATCAGTGTAAAAATATATGGCGACTCATTGAATTATATGGAAGGCAAGATCACTGACGTGTACAATATCTTGAAAACGGTGCCGGGTATTACCGACCTTGGGGTGATCTATAATATTGGTCAGCCGGAGCTGGATGTAAACCTGGATCAGCAAAAGATGGCGCTCTATGGTGTGGCAACGGCGGATGCCAACTCGGTGTTGGGAATGGCCATTGGCGGCGAGGCTGCGTCTACCCTGTATGAAGGGATCGAAACCTTTGATATCCGCATCCGGCTGCCGGAACAGTTCCGTCAGTCGCCAAAGGATATCGGCAACCTCCTGGTACCTACGCAAAGCGGCAGTAAAGTGCCCATGAAGGAAATTGCCACCATCTCCGTAAAAACCGGGCCCTGCCTTATTTTCAGGGATGACAACCAGCGGTATTCTGCCCTGAAATTTTCGGTGCGCGGGCGCGATATGGGTAGCACTATAGCGGAAGCGCAGCATAAAGTAAATGGGAAAGTAACCCTGAAACGGGGCTACAATATGGCCTGGCAGGGCGATTTTGAGAATCAGCAGCGGGCCGAAAAACGACTGACCCAGGTGGTGCCCATCAGCCTGGCCCTGATCTTTTTATTGCTTTTTGCCATGTTTGGCAACCTGAAAGATGCAGGGCTCGTATTCCTGAACGTGCCGTTTGCCATTGTAGGGGGCTTACTGGCCCTGCACATCACCGGCACCAATTTTAGTATTTCCGCCGGTATCGGTTTTATTGCGCTGTTTGGTATTTGTATCCAGGACGGAGTACTATTGATCACGATCTTTAAACACAACCTGGACGATGTAAAAGGGCAGGCCAACTCGCTGTACACCTCTATTAAACTGGGGGTTAACCAGCGGATACGACCGGTGATGATGACGGCGCTGATGGCGGCTATTGGATTGTTACCGGCCGCACTTTCGCACGGTATCGGATCAGAAAGCTCGCGCCCCTTAGCCCGCGTCGTGATCGGTGGCATTCTTTGTGCGATGATCTTTTCGTTATGGGTGTTCCCGCTGATCTTCGGCTGGGCCTATCGTAAGATCGATAAACGTCCCTACGAAGCGCCCACAGGTGATGCGGCTGTGTAGAAGAACAAACCTATAAGGTTTTTAAAAACCTTATAGGTT
>JAGIAQ010000166.1 GCA_017744795.1 Niabella sp.
GCGGTGGAGCTGTGACTTAACTTCTCCGCATGATCCTTTGGCGAAGCCCAGAAAGTTAATGAATTCAAGCCGGGAGGAGCGTTCAAATCCTTCGGCGATATTGTCCATAATTGAACCTGAAGCCGCGCGAATCTGATCTTTAAAACGAAAATCCTTGGAAAATTCTCCGCTAGTGGATTCTGTAAAAATTTTCAACGAAAGTTTTTCGGCAATCTGCCATATTTCCAGATCTTCAAATTTCTTGATGGTGCTCATAATTTCAAATTAGAAATTATTTGCTTATTTATTAAATTGATTTAATTCTTTAAGACTGATCCTTCCTTCGTATATGGCTTTTCCCACGATTACCCCGCTGCAGCCGATAGCTTTAAGATCTTCCAGGTCTTTGATGCTGCTGACGCCGCCACTGGCGATGAGTTTTAGTTCGGCGATCGTTTCCAGGATTTTTTGATACAATTCATTGGAACTGCCCTGAAGCAAGCCGTCCTTGCTGATGTCCGTGCAAAAAAACTGCTGAATGCCTTTGGTGCGGTAATGTTTCAGGAAATTAAAGATATTGATATCAGTGGCTTCTGTCCAGCCCTTGATCATTATTTTTTCATCTAATACATCAGCGCCTAAAATGAATTTTTCAACACCAAATTGCGTCAGCCAATCCTGGAACAATACCGGTTTCTTAACGGCCATACTGCCCACCGCGGCATAAACAGCGCCGGAATCGAAAGTGATCTGGACATTTTTTTCACTGCTGATGCCGCCACTGAAATCAATGAGCAACTTTGTTTTGCCGGCTATATTCTCCAACACTTTCCAGTTTTGAACCGCCCCGGCTTTAGCGCCATCAAGGTCTACCAGGTGCAGCCGTTTTAAACCGGCATCCTCAAACTGCAGGGCCACTTCCAAAGGATCTTCGTTATATATTTTTTTCTGGGAATAATCGCCTTTACTCAATCGTACGGCCTTTCCTTCTATAATATCAATTGCGGGGATAATTTCCATTTCTGTCTGTCTATTTTATTTGCTTTATCGTATTGTTTCTTAATAATGAAGTCAGCTGACTTATTGCGGCACGGTTGAGTTTTATCAGCCGTTCGTTTTGAAGTAAACCCATTTTGATGAATTCTGCGTTTAGGCCTTCTAAATTGGCCAGAACCAACAACTGTTCAATTGTTGCCTGATCTCTTATGTTGCCTTTTGATGATTTGTTTTGTTCCCTCCATTGTTTTGCTGTAATTCCGAATAGCGCCATATTTAGTACATCGGCTTCGTGCGCATAGATAATGGTGGCCTGTTCTTTAGTGATGCTTTTAGGAATGATATTTTCTTTGATGGCATCTGTATGAATACGGTAATTGAGTTTTGAAAGGGTTCTGTTCAGGTTCCAGTTCAATGAAAGCCGGCTGTTTTCATCGTCTTTTAGCCGCTTATAATCTTTAATAATATACAACTTGAACTCAGGAGAAACCCAGGACGCAAATTCAAAAGCGATATCTGTATGGGCAAAAGTACCGCCATAACGTCCTGATTTGGAGGTTATTCCGATGGCGTTTGTAACTTCTGTCCATTTTTGGGGTGATAAAGTAAAAGCATTCAGGCCAGCTTTTTTTCTAAACCCGTCGAATTCGACGGGTTTAAAATTTGGATTGTGCAACTGCTCCCAAAGACCCAGAAACTCAATTGTGTCCCTTGTTCTCAACCAATTGCGAATAACATCGTTTGGGTCATCACTCTTATACCGGGCAATATCCGTAAGCGATATATACTCGTTTTTGAAATCTTCTGTATAGATCGAAATTTCAAGCCCTTTGGCGTGAATGGTATCTTTTGTCTGAGCTGCCATCGTTTATTTTTTAGTGTTCTTCAATTGCTCAAAGTTCTAAAAAATTCTTCAGTATCTGCTCTCCGGCATCGGCACTTTTCTCCGGGTGAAATTGTACGCCGTAAAAATTATCGCGGTGCAGCGCGCTGCTGAATTCCGTTGCATAATTTGTGGTTGCGATAGTGTGCGGATTTAACACGGCATAATAGCTGTGCACAAAATAACACCAGGCATCAGCCGGTACCTTTTTGAAGAGCGGATTTTCTTTAGTGTGGATACGGTTCCAACCCATTTGAGGGATCTTTAATTCCTCACTAATGAATTTTTTCACCGGCACGTCAAAAATGCCCAAACAAGGCGTGTCGTTTTCTTCACTGTGCGCGCACAATAGTTGCATGCCCAGGCAAATGCCCAGCAGGGGCTGACGGGCTTCCCGGATCAGCTGGTCCAGCTTGCGTTCCCTGAGGTAGTGCATGGCCGTGCTGGCTTCTCCTACGCCCGGAAAAATAATTTTGTCGGCCGACCGGATCGCTTCCGGATCATCCGTAACCGTGGCCTGCACACCAATACGCTCCAGGGCGAATAATACGGACCGGATATTGCCCGCGTTATATTTTATGATGACTGTATTCATTTATCGTTTACCGTTTGACGTTTCTCGTCTGACGTTTAATAGTAAACCTCAAACAAGAAACTGTTCTATAACATTCCTTTCGTACTGGGCAGCTGATCGTTGCCGGGCGTTCTTTTAATGGCCATTTTTATAGCTTTGGCAAGGCCTTTAAAAATAGCTTCAATTTTGTGATGCTCGTTCTCGCCTTCGGCTTTTATGTTCAGGTTCATCCGTGCACCGTCACTCAGCGATTTAAAGAAATGATAAAACATTTCTGTGGGCATTTCGCCGATCTTTTCGCGTTTAAAAGCAGCGTCCCATACCAGCCAGGGGCGACCTCCAAAATCCAATCCCACCTGCACCAGCGCATCGTCCATAGGCAGGTAAAAGCCGTAGCGCTCAATGCCGGCCTTGTTGCCTAAAGCCAGGTGCAATGCCTCACCTAAAGCGATTGCTGTATCTTCAATGGTATGATGCTCGTCGATATGCAGATCACCTTTTGTCACAATACTTAAGTCCATTCCGCTGTGGCGGCCCAACTGGTGCAGCATATGGTCAAAGAATCCCAAACCGGTATTAATATGGCATTGGCCGGTTCCATCCAGGTTAATGTCGATCGTGATCTTTGTTTCATTGGTATTGCGTACATGATGCACTACTCTTGATTGTAACTGGAGTATGGCATAAATGTCCTGCCAGTTTGTGGTCTTTAATGCAATGGTAGAATCAAGGTCTTTTAAAGTATCCGAGATTTCTGCGGCGCCCAACGCCTCATCCTGGTTCAGCCAGATGCCTTTGCAGCCCAGGTTCTTAGCCAATTGAATGTCTGTGATCCTGTCGCCGATCACATAGGAACCCGCAAGGTCATAATCCGGGTTGTTAATATATTTTGTAAGCATCCCTGTGCCCGGTTTGCGGGTAGGGGCATTTTCCTCAGGGTACGTTTTATCAATAAAAACTTCGGTAAAATGAATGCCGTCGGCTTCCAGGTTGCGCATGACCAGGTTCTGGGTGGGCCAAAAAGTTGCTTCCGGAAAATTTGCAGTACCCAAACCATCCTGGTTAGTAACCATCACCAACTCGTAATCCATCTCTCTGGCGATTTTACCCAGCCAGGTAAACATGCCGGGATAAAAGGTTACCTTATTAATCGAGTCCAGCTGATAGGTAGGCGGCGCTTCGTAAATAAGCGTACCGTCTCTGTCTATGAATAATACTTTTTTCATTTTTTAATTTTTATCTGCCCGGCTGCAACACAGGTGGCATCGGTCTTGCGTCGCACCCTTGAGCTGCAGTATTGCTATGAGCTTTTTTCAGACCTATCAGGTTTTCGAAAACCTGACAGGTCTTGTTTACCCCTGATATTCTTTCAACGTTTTTATCAACGTTACATTTTCTTCCACAGTTCCAACCGTAATCCGCAAACAATCCGCACAACCCGGGACCGAACTGCGGTTGCGCACAATAATGCCTTTTTGCTGAAGATAGCTAAAGATCGCGTTGGCGCCGGTCATTTTTACCAGCAGGAAATTGGCATCAGAAGGATACACTTTTTGTGTGAAGGGCAATTGCTCCAGCTCTTTTTCCAGCCAGCTGCGTTGCTCAATACAGTCGCGGGTCCAGGTATTTACCTGGTCAACATTTTGTAATCCCTGTAAAGCCAGCTCCTGCGTAGCAATATTAATATTATAAGGATATTTTACATTGTTCATCAAATGGATGATCTCTTTACTTGCAAAAGCGAGTCCCAGGCGCAATGCCGCCAGCCCCCAGGCCTTGGAAAGGGTTTGCAGCACCACCAGGTTGGGATGATCGGTTAACTGCAGCGACCATGTTTTTTGCCGGGCGTAATTGATATAGGCCTCGTCCACCACTACAATGCCATCAAAATTGTTCAGGATGATCTCAATGTCCTGCCGGTTGATGCTGTTGCCGCTGGGGTTGTTTGGGGAACAGATAAAGATGATCTTGGTGTATTCGTCTACAGCGTCGGCAATCGCCTGAATATCCATTTGGAAACCGGCATTCAGCGCCACCTCTTTTACTTTGATATTATTGATGGCTGCGGCCACAGTATACATACCATAGGTGGGCGGCAGGACAATGATATTATCATGCCCCGGTTCGCAAAAAATACGGATCAACACATCAATGGCTTCGTCGCTGCCGTTGCCGGTAAAAATATGCTCAACGGGAATGCCTTTTATTTCGCTGATGCGTTGTTTAAGCTTTGTTTGGACCGGGTCGGGATACCGGTTCAGCAGCTCATGCTGTCCGTTTATATCCAGTGTTACCGGAGAACCGATTGCATTTTCGTTGGCATCGAGCATTACACTGGCGGCCCCGCTGAACTCGTGCCGAGCGGTAGAATAGGGGGCGAGGTTCCTGATATTGTCTCTTACCAGATAATTTAAATTGAAATCCATGATCCCTGTTGCTTATTTTTAATTCCTTATTTCTTATTTCTCATTCTAACGGTAACTGCATTCGCATGGGCCTGCAGTCCTTCTGCTTCCGCCATAGTCGTAACTGTGCCGGCGATTGCCTGTAGTCCTTGTGCACTCAATTGCTGGAAAGTGATCTTCTTATAAAAACTATCCAGCGATACGCCGCTATAAGCAGCCGCGTGGCCATTGGTGGGCAGGGTGTGGTTGGTGCCACTGGCATAATCACCCACACTTTCGGGGGAATAATTGCCGATAAAGACCGACCCCGCCGTAGTAATGCTTTTCAATAATTGCGCGTTAACCTTACAGGCCAGTATCAAATGTTCCGGCGCGTAAAAATTGGAAAGTGTCACCGCCTGCTGGATATTTCTAACAAGGATAAAACGCGCATGTTCCAGAGCCCTTGCTGCAATTGTGTTGCGGGGTAGTACGGCTAATTGTTGTGCAATAGCCCGCTCCGTTTTTTTGATCAGTGCTGCGTTGGTACTGATCAGGATCACCTGCGAGTCGGGGCCATGCTCCGCCTGGGCCAGCAGGTCGGCGGCCACAAAATCCGGCTGGGCGGTTGTATCGGCAATAACCAGCACTTCCGACGGGCCAGCAGGCATATCAATGGCCACCTGGTTTTGTACCAGTTGCTTTGCTACTGTAACATACTGGTTTCCCGGTCCGAAGATCTTAAACACCTGCGGAACGCTTTCGGTTCCGTAAGCCATGGCTGCAATCGCCTGGGCGCCGCCAACCTTAAAAATTTTTGTAATGCCGCAAAGCGAGGCAGCATACAATACTGCGGGATGCACCTTGCTTTCTTTGTTGCAGGGTGTGCACAGGATCACTTCTTTACACCCGGCAATGCGGGCAGGCAACCCAAGCATTAATACGGTGGAAAACAGCGGAGCCGATCCCCCGGGAATATACAAACCCACCTTTTCCACCGGCCGGCTTTCGCGCCAGCAGGCGATGCCTTTAAGCGGCGTGGTCTTCTTTACTGCCTCTTTTTGGGAACGGTGGAAGGTTTCAATATTCCGCTTCGCTTGTTTCAGCGCCTTCTTTAATTGCGGAGCTATTGCGGTGGCGGCTTCTTGGATCTCTGCAGCTGTAACTGCCAGTTCCGACAGGTTTACTCCGTCAAACCTTTCGGCGAACGCTCTTAATGCAGCGTCTCCCTTTAGCTGCACGTCTTTTACGATGCCGCTCACCACCGGCAGGATCTGCTGCGCATCCTGTACCGGACGCCGGCAGATCCCGGGCCAGAGTTCCGAAGATGGATATTTGTAAAATTTCACTGTGTAATGTTTAATGTTTGACGCCGGACGCATAATGCTTAATGCTTAATGCGGAACATCAACGCTATTGACCATTGACTATTGACTATTCACTATTGCCTGTTCTCATTCAATCATCTTCTCAATCGGGATAATCAATATTCCCTCGGCGCCGGCTGCCTTTAGTTTTTCGATCACGTTCCAGAAGTCGGACTCACTGATCACCGAGTGCACCGAGCTCCATCCTTCCTTGGCCAGGGGAATGATCGTGGGGCTATTGATGCCGGGTAAATAACCGCAGATCTTTTCAATGCTTTTATTGGGCGCATTCAGCAATACATATTTATTGTATTTGGCTTTTTTTACGGACCGGATGCGGAACAATAATTTCTCCAGCAGTTGCTTGCGGGCCGGACTTAATTTTCTGCCGGAGATGAGCACCGCTTCCGATTTCAGGATGGTCTCAAATTCGTACAATTCATTGCTGAATAAAGTGCTGCCGGAACTCACCAGATCGCAAATAGCATCTGCCAGGCCAATACGCGGGGCAATCTCCACGGAGCCACTGATCACGTGAATGTCTGCTTTTATTTTATTTTGTTTTAACCATTTGCTGAGAATGAAAGGGTAACTGGTGGCAATTTTCATTCCGTCCAGGTCTTTTATGGCTAACTTTTTCCGGGTTTTGGGCAATGCAATGGAAAGGCGGCATTTGCC
>JAGIAQ010000167.1 GCA_017744795.1 Niabella sp.
GTTCCGCCCCAGCCCGGTCGCGAAACAGGGGGCGGAATTCACCTTCCGGCGGAAAAAGATTTTTTGCTTACTTTTTTATTCCCGATTGATCGGGAAAAAAAGTAAGAGAAGAAACAAAACAGAATGGAGCTATCAATTAGAAGGGAAAAGATTATATGAACAATCTAATCGTTGCGAGGCTTTATTGAGAATGAACGCTATGTCACGGGTTATAAACGGAATCTTCCTGAAAGCTTAAAGAAACAACATCGAATTACTATATGCGAAAAATAATTTTTGTTGCCCTTTTATTGTTGACGCTGGCCGCATATGGCCAGTCAAAAAGTAGTGATTCACAAAAGCCGAATATCATCTTTATCCTGGTCGATGACCTGGGCTATGGAGATGTGGGCGTATTCAATCAAAATGCACGAAAAGCGAAACACGATCCGGCGGTACCTTATTTAATTACGCCCTCCCTGGATCGAATGGCGGCGAGCGGAGCTGTTTTTACACAACAGTATGCCAATGCTCCGGTATGCGCCTCTTCGCGTTCTTCATTCCTGACAGGTGTTACCCAGGGCAATGCGGTGGTAAGAGATAATCAGTTCGATAAAGCGCTGGAGGATAATTATACCATCGCTAATACATTAAAACAATCGGGCTATGCTACGGTAGCTATTGGCAAATGGGGATTACAAGGTACTGTTGCTCCCTGGCCGGCGCATCCGATGAAAAGGGGATTTGATTATTATTTCGGATATATGCGGCACAGCGATGGCCATGAGCATTATCCGAAAGAAGGGCCTTACCGGAAGCCTAAGGAAGTATATGATGCCTATAAAAATGTAGCGAATGATCTGGATAAATGCTATACCGGGGATCTGTGGACGGCCAAGGCAAAACAATGGATCATCGCGCACAGCAAACAAAAAGGAGCCGAACCTTTTTTTATGTACCTCGCCTATGATACGCCCCATGCCACTATTGAATTGCCCACGCAGGAATATCCAAAGGGCGCGGGACTGAATGGCGGGGTGCAATGGCTGGGCACGCCGGGCAAAATGATCAATACCGCAACGGGTACAATCGATTCCTGGCAACACCCGCTGTTCCGGAATGCAACGTATCCGGATAAAGCAACCGGCACAACAAAACCCTGGAAGGATGTTGACAAGCGGTATGCAACAGTGGTGCAGCGCCTGGATCAGGAAATTGGGGATGTGCTGCAATTATTAAAAGACCTGAAAATAGATCAGCATACACTGGTCGTTTTTTCTTCGGATAATGGCCCGTCCCAGGAATCGTATTTAAAAGAGCCCTACACCCCGCAGTTTTTCGATGGTTACGGTCCGTTCGATGGTATAAAACGGGATCTGTGGGAAGGCGGAAGCCGTATGCCGGTAATCGCGCAGTGGCCGGGGAAAATAATGCCTGGAAAAACAATAACACTTCCTTCGTTATTATCTGATTGGATGCCTACTTTTTTAGAAGTGGCGGGTGCCACGGCGCCGGCGCGGACCGATGGTGTTTCCCTGCTGCCGGCCCTGACCGGCAAAGGAAAGCAACAACCCACCACCGTTTATTCTGAATATTATTTTGAAGGCCGGACGCCAAAATATCCCGAGTTTGAAAAAGATCATGCGGGACGGATCATGAACCAGATGCAAATGATCCGGATGGGCGATTGGGTAGGTGTGCGTTATGATATAAAAAAACACGCGGATGATTTTGAGATCTATAATGTGATCAACGATCCAAAAGAAAAAGAGAATCAGGCAGCCCGGATGCCTGCCTTGCAGCAAAAAATGAAGGAGAAAGTGCTGCAATTGCGTTCGGCAAATGCAAGCGCTCCCCGCCCATACGATGAGGAATTGGTACCACCGGTTGCCTCTGTACCGGTTAAAGGTATCCGATGGGCAATATACAAAGATGCGGCAACCTGGGTGCCGGAAACGGATGCAATGCAGCCGGTAAAAACCGGGAATATAAAACAACCGGACCTATCAGTAGCAAAGGGTTCCCCCGCAACGATCGTTACTTTTAAGGGAATGATTAATGTGCCGGCGGACGGCGCCTATACTTTTTATCTTAGCACTAATGGCAAAGCGTTTTTCAGGCTACACGAGATCCCGTTAATAGATGCAGACTACCAGTATAAAAGCGGGGAAGAACGATCGGGAAAAGTGCTGTTAAAGGCCGGATTGCATCCTTTTGCCCTATCCGTTAAACAAGGCGCAGAAGCGCCGGACCTGCAACTTTTATGGAGTTCCGATCATTTTGAAAAAAAGGTAATGGCGCCCAAAGATTTTTATTAAACGGAACTATTTGGTTAGTATAGCAGTACCTCCGCTGTCGGGAAGAGGTATATAGGAGAGCTGTTGTTCCTTACAGAACCGGATAACCGCTTCCCTGGCGCCTTTGTATTGCTCATTATTAAAATCGTGCACAAAAATATAACCGCCGCGTACCAGGCGCGGATAAAAGAATTGAAGTCCTTCGTATATCGGGGTATACAGATCCGTATCTAAACTCACAAAGCAAAAACGGTCTTCCACATCTTGTGCGGTATCCGGAAAAAATCCTTTCTTGAAAAGGCAGTTCTCAGGATGGATCATCTTTGCTTTTACCAGCGGTATACTTGTTTCCGAAAAATTCTGATCACCGGATGAAAATCCGCGGGAGCGGTCTGCAGCTATATCGGCAGTATTGAACCCTTCAAAAGTATCAAAGAGATACAGTTTCTTATCGGGAAATAACCGGTTCAGTCTTTTAGCAAAATCGCCTTTAAACACACCCACTTCTGCAATGCTGCCTTCCAATTGACAACCATGGATCTCTTCGGCACAAAGCTCCAGTGTGGTATACCGGATATAATCCACATTGGGCGGAAGTAAGCGTTCTTTTTTTCGGTAGGTTAGGGACCGGGTTAAATAAATATCCCTGGCTGCCAGGATGCCTGATATAAACCGGAATAATCTTTTTGAGAGTTTCATATAAGTGCTAAAAATAGCTAATCTGCGCGCATTTCAGCATTTTTTATAGTCAACACATTCTTGCTGCATACTGATACGATTGTTTAATTCTTCCTGTTATATTGAAAAGCATTGTATTTTTAAATCTAAATATCCGGTTGCAATGAAAAAAATTCTAGGTGTTATTTGCGTCAGTTGCTTGAATTTGATAGGGTTGGCCCAACAGAAACCCAACATTATTTTTATACTGGCTGATGACCTGGGCTCATCGGAGTTGGGCAGCTATGGGAACACTTTTAACGAAACACCCAACCTGGATAAGCTGGCGGGGGAAGGGGCAAAATTTACGCAGGCTTATTCGGCTGCGCCTATTTGTTCCCCGTCGCGCGCGGCCATTATGACGGGCCAGTACCCGGCACGCATCCGCATCACCGATTTTTTGGGCGATAATGCGCCGCGGTATCTCGATCCTTCAAAATACTTCACGGTCAATCGTGCATTATCTGCTGCCGGTTATCATACCGGCATTATTGGAAAGTGGCATCTGGATACACGTTTTAAGGACCCAATTGGCAACCCGAAGCAGCATGGTTTTGATGAGGTGATCGGGTCCGAAACAAAATATATCGCCGATGGCGACTATTTTTATCCCTATGATAAAATAAGCACTTTTGATACTGGCGCCGAAGGGGAGTACCTTACGGACCGGCAGAGCACGGAAGCGGCTAACTTTATTAAACACAATAAACAAAATCCCTTCTTCCTGTACCTTACTTTTTATGCGGTACATACAAAACTGGATGCCCCGGAAAACCTGGTGAATAAATACAAAGCCAAGTTCGATAAGAAATACGGAGCCGGAAAGGCGGAAGCTCTATATGGTCCGCAGAACAAACGGCATGAGGCCGATCACCTGGACAACCCGTACCTGGCGGCTATGTTGGAGCGCATTGATAACGGCGTGGGGCTGGTAATGGAAACGCTCAAAAAAGAAGGTCTTGACAAAAACACAATTGTATTCTTTTTTTCGGATAACGGCGGCGTGTGGAAGCTGGGAAATAATGGGGTTTTGCGTGCCGGAAAATCCTGGTTATATGAAGGGGGGATCCGGGAAAATTTGCTGGCGCGATGGCCCGGTGTTATAAAACCGAATACTGTTGTGAATACAAGGGTAATGGCTACTGATTTTTACCCTACATTCCTGGAACTGGCAAAGACCCAAAAGAAAAAAGATATACTGTTGGATGGCAAAAGCATCCTGCCCTTGCTGCAAGGGAAACTCCTGAAAGGGCCCCGGGAGCCTTTTTACTGGCATTATCCCTCCGAAACCGGCCGGTGGGTACCGCGCATGTGCAGTGCCATGCTTGACGGGGATTATAAACTGCTGTATTTCTATAAAGCCAATCGCACAGAATTATATAATTTAAAAGATGATCCGTCGGAGCAAAAAGATATTGCAAAAGAAAACCCCGAAAAGACGGCCGCGCTGAAAAAAAAGCTGGATCAATGGCTGCAGGAGGTAAATGCTGAAAAGCCCGACATAAGCGGAGCCAAACCATCATTATAACTTATTACAGCACTGTAAAATAAAACGCCCCGTTTCACGTTTTAGTCTATTAAACTGTACACGTTATGCCGGATATTTACGAGCTAAAAAATCAATACATACAAATTACAGCTGCCAGTCATGGAGCAGAGCTGCAGCGCATTGTGGATGTTACTACCGGGCAGGAATATATGTGGTCCGGTGATCCGGCTGTTTGGGGCAAACATTCACCGGTACTTTTCCCGATAGTAGGGGCACTAAAGGACAATACTTATTTCTTTAAAGGAAAAGCTTACAACCTGAACCGGCACGGTTTTGCAAGGGATATGGATTTTTTATTGCTGGATCAGCAGCCGGATCAGCTGGTGTTTTCATTAAAGAGCTCGGAGGCTACTTTAAAAAATTACCCCTTTCCTTTTGAATTAAATATAAGTTACCGGTTAAACGAAAGATCCGTTGAAGTTACTTATGCTGTGAAGAACCCCGGGAAAGAAGATATGTGGTTTTCTATAGGGGGGCATCCGGCCTTTAAGCTGCCGCTTTTTAGTGGTGATGCTTATGTGGAATATCATCTTGAATTTGAACAGCCGGAAGCAGCAGGCCGGTGGCCTATTGAAGCGGGTGGGTTAATAGCTGCGGCGCCGGTTCCTTTTTTAGAAAATAAACAAAGGCTTGCTCTTGATAAAAGTCTATTTGCTACGGATGCATTGGTGTTTAAGAACCTGCAGTCTGAGCAGATAGCGGTTGTCTCCAATAAAACCGGCAAAGGCTTTTTATTCTCCTGGAAGGATTTCCCCTTTTTTGGCATCTGGGCCGCTCCGGGAGCCGATTTCATTTGTCTGGAACCCTGGTGCGGCATTGCAGACAGCATTCACACCAACCAGGATATTACACAAAAGGAGGGGATCAACCGTTTGGCGCCGGGTGAAAGCTTTGAGCGCAGTTGGTCGGTAACGATTGGTTATTTTCAATAACCTGTTGCCCTGTATGCTGCAGCACAAGAGTGCGATCCCGCTTTCAGCGGGACATGCGCAGAATTGATGCCCTATGCACAGCAGTACAAGTGAGTGACACAAGGAAGATCCCATTTGCGCCGCCGCCGGGCCTATAAGAAAAAGCGCTGTTTACGGGCTATGACAAATTCCCTCTTGAATGAAGGGACGTTGCATTGAAACGGAGCGGCTATGGCTCCAGAGGAGCCCCGTGTTTATAGGATCGTTATTGTGAAGCGTATCGGCTCCGTAGGATGCCGCGTAAATATGGGGCATCCCGCCCGGCGGGAGAGCCAATCCCCCCTCGTCTATTTTTTATAAACACGTTGCTTCTGCAGGAGCTGAAGCCGTAAATTTGTCACATGCCCCGTTTATCGATCGCCCAATGTTCCCTATTTTTGTTGGATTGAGTGGGTATGCCGATGATAAAACGATTTATTGTAATTACAATATTATTTTTAAGTGTATTTACTGCGGCTGCGCAGGAGAAATATACGCTTAGTGGCACTATAAAAACAGCTAAAGCAGGTGAAACAATCATCGGCGCCAGTATTTCGGCAGACAGCACCGGTGGAAACACCGTTTCCAATGAATATGGATTTTATTCGCTTACGCTTCCAAAAGGAAATTATGTTATCACCTATTCGGCCGTAGGATTTGAAAGCGTTACGGATACGATCCATTTAAATAGTAATAAGGTACGGCCTGTTGTACTGGCGGATCATGTGGTGAGCATGGAAGCCGTAACCGTGGCGGCCAATGCTAAAGGAAGAACGATCTCCGGAACGCAAATGGGCGTTGAGCATCTGAATATGAAGGAGGTAAACACCATCCCGATGCTGCTGGGCGAAAGGGATATTTTAAAAGCCATCCAGCTGCTGCCAGGCATTAAACCGGCAGGAGATGGCAACAGCGGATTTTATGTAAGAGGCGGATCAACTGATCAGAACCTTATCCTGCTGGATGAGGCCAACGTGTACAATGCATCGCACCTTATGGGCTTTTTTTCAACGTTCAATTCGGATATCGTAAAGGACGTAACGATTTATAAGGGAGGGATGCCGGCGCAATATGGCGGGCGATTGTCGTCGGTGCTGGATGTAAAGATGAATGAAGGCAATAACCAGCGTTATGTGGTAAGCGGCGGGGTAGGGCTAATCTCTGCCAAATTAAATGTAGAAGGCCCGATACAACAGGATAAATCATCCTTTTTGGTTTCGGGGAGAAGGTCTTATGCCGATCTTTTTCTGCCCCTCCTGGGCGATTCAGCCAATAAAGGTACCCGCTTATATTTTTATGATCTGAATACAAAAATGAATTATATCCTGGGCAAAAAGGACCGATTGTACCT
>JAGIAQ010000168.1 GCA_017744795.1 Niabella sp.
GACAGGCCCCAATTTTTTACTGCGGGCTTCAGCTTCAAAAGCCGCCCATTTGGAGTTTTTATCATAATATTTATAACGCCAGGCCAACCCCGCTTTTAGGGCAGTCGATATCATAAAGTCGTATCCGTTCTGTAGCCCTTTTCCCAGCAACGGATGTATGTTTGCGGTAATTTTCTTTGATTGGATATTTTACATTTTACGGCCATCTGGTATCGCTATTTTTTGTCTACAAGGAATAGATCACCTTGATGGTCTCGATCCAGTTGTCTTTTTCCAATAGTGCGCGTAAACTTTCCGGAAGGTCATTATATTCAATCTTCAGTCTGCGAAAATTTGTTTTAATTTCATCGGAGGCATCTCTGTCATCAAAGAAATAATTAAACCATGTATCTTTTTTATTTATCCAAAGGCTGGCGCTGGTTGGGTTTTTGTAGGTAATTATGAACTTGAAAATTTGCTGTTTCATGGTTTTTTAATTTAGAGGCTAGGCAATTATTTGTTTTTAATTTTTGGGGTGAACCTATAAGGAATGTAAGTTAAGATTAAATAAGATAATTATTTGTGGGGCCCAATTTGGTAAGATACATTTCTTTAAATATTAGTAGGGCTGTAAGTTATTTAGAGAGCATTTTAATGACAGATAAATTTTCGACACCCTTCCGAAAATAAACACTTTATCAATGTTGTTTTAAAAAATTTTCGCTTTAGTATTGCGCCATTCCCACGGCTCTACCGGCGTTTCCGATCCACCCCACAAACCCAATTTTTTGCCACGCGCCTCTGCTTCAAAAGCAGCCCATTTAGGATTTTTATCGTAATATGTATAATGCCAGGCCAACCCCGCTTTTAACAGTTCTTCGTTGGCTATGGTCGCGCTGTCAACATAAACAAGTGCAACTGTACGCCCGTACTTGTCTGTATCTTTCACTTTTATTTCAACAGACTTTTTATAAATTAAATCGCTCAGGAATTTTTTAGCCACGTTGCCGAAAGGCTGGCCGCCTTCCGGGCAGTCAATACCATAAAGTCGTATCCGTTCCGTATGCCTATCTGCAAAAAGGGCGGTAAAAGTGTCGCCGTCCGAAATGCCGACAACTTTTACAGTTTGCCCATAAAAAGTAAGAATGCTAAATAAGAAAATAAAAAGGAAAAGTGTCTTTTTCATAGCTGAGATAAAGATAGATAAAAGCTTATTTTATATGTCATAAATTAAATACTTTTTTATCTTTACTTATATGAAAACCTCTATTGCGCATTTACCGGAAACCAAGCAGCGGGAAATTCTGGATATTGTGGAAATTATTAAGGGTGCTGTTCAGGCTGAAAAGATTATCCTTTTCGGGAGCTACGCTACAGGCGATTGGGTAGAGGATACTTATTTTGAAAACGGGATTAAATATGATTATATAAGTGACTATGATTTTTTGATTGTAACTAAAGAAGATAATGAAAAAGTATATGAGTCAGTTGAGAAGATATTGGCACATACTCGTAGTAAATTTAGCATTCCTGTAAGTCCTATTATTCACAGCGTGACCTATGTCGATAAGGGCCTTGAAGAAGGACAATATTTTTTTAAAGAAATAATTGATGAAGGCATTCTATTATTTGATACTAATATTGTAGAGTTTAAGAAGCCTAAAAATCTGAGTAGGGGTGAACAAAGAGAAATTGCCAGCAGGTATTTTTCTCTTTGGTATCCAAAAGCAGCGAGTTCGTTGGCCGGGGCACAATTTTATTTTTCAAAAGAATATATTAATGATGCTGCGTTTGCTCTGCATCAGACGGCGGAGCGGCTTTATAATACCGTCTTACTTGTTTTTACAGGATACAAACCGAAAACACATAATATTGATAAATTACGTACTTATATAAAAGCAATTTCTCAGCCTTTATTTGCGATTTTTCCCTTTCCTGTAAAAGACGAAGAGGAAAATAGGCTGTTTGAGATTTTGAAAAGAGCCTATATTGATGCAAGGTACAAGGACGATTATATTATCTCTAAAGAAGATTTTAAAACCCTCGTAGTTAAGTTGGAGAAGATGCAAAAAATTGTAGAAGGGATTTGCAGAGAAAAAATAGCATCTCTTAATTAATAGTGCCTAGCTATCTGAGTCAATGGGGAATGGATGTTTAGGCAAAAAAGCTCCGGGAGACATAGTGAAATAATCAGCTAAAGCATTGATATGTTTTAAATTGTATTTAGCAGGTCTATGTGGGTTTTCAATATCTTTTACGTAAGACCGTGAGACACCGATGATATCAGCAATGTCTTCTTGGCTTTTATTCTTTTTTTCGCGCAACGAAATGACAAAATCAACCACATATTGCTCAATCGGAGCCAGGACCATTTTTTTCGTTGCACTCATACTATGCAAGGAAAAAAATATGTAAAAAAGTTTCGGCGTATATATACGACATATTGTTTTTCTAAGTATATTTGTTTTGAAATTATTATTCCTCATTGCCGGGAACCTGAGAAGTCCATAAGCAATAAATGAGGAACTCAATAAATAACGATTTTGTAAGTGCAGGTGCACTCCTTACCATTAGCCGTAGTAACTTCTCAGATCTCGGTAATGTTAGAGTGCGTCCTGCACTTCGGTATTGTAGCTATTTTAATATACTCATTGCGGGGCGTATCCTCTACGCTCGCAAGCCACGCAACCCGCAATAGCTTTTGCCGGGCGGCGGGCAAGGGCTTTTCTCATGGGCTTGCGCCTGCTTGTCCCGGCAGCACCGGGCTTTAAAACACCATTTCTGTAAGCTACGCCTAACCCCATGCCCAACATTTTTCCAAAGATTATTGCTTCATTTTTAATGCTTTTATATGAAATAGCCGTAACGATGCTTTGTACCTGAAAGGATTATTCTTTAGGCTATTCCATCTGGCCATTAATAACAATAAAAAATAAACAGATGAAAAAATTAACGCTGGCATGCGTGCTGGCTTTCCTATGCCTGTACCTCAACACCATCTTCGCTCAAAACAATAATGGTATATTAATAACCGGCGCCGTCCGCAATGGGGCAGGGGAGTCGCTTTCCGGTGCATCCGTAATCAATACCCGCACCGGCAAAGGCACGGTTACCAATGCTGCCGGGGCTTTTACACTGCATGGTGTGCAGGAAAAAGACAAACTGCGCATAACCTTTATCGGCTATGCCGCGCAAACGGTAACGGCTGGCAAAGAAAATAAGCTGGCCATTATTTTAAAAGATGCTACCAATGAGCTGGACAGGGTAGTGGTGCAGGCCTATGGTTTCACCAGTGACCGGCTGCGTACCGGCAATATTGGCAAGCTAACGGCAAAGGATATAGAAAAGCAACCGGTAATGAACGTGCTGGATGCCCTGCAGGGGCAAATACCCGGCGTGTCCGTTTCTCATAACAATGGTTACGCCAGCGGCGCCATTAAAGTGGAAATAAGGGGGCGCAATACTATTAACCCTAATATTCCTTCTGACCCTTTATATATTGTGGATGGTGTGCCCTTAACTATTTTGGATCTTTTAGGGTACGATAGCTACGACGCCGGTTCCAGGGGGGCTATACAAAGTGGCATCAACAGCCCTGCAGTGGGCCAAAGCCCGCTGTTTAACATTAACCCGAACGATATTGAAAGCGTGGAAGTATTAAAAGACGCTGACGCTACTGCTATTTATGGTTCCCGGGCCGCTAACGGTGTGGTTTTAATAACTACTAAAAAAGGTACAGCAGGGAAAATAAAGGCCGAGGGCAGTTTTAATTCGGGCGTTACACAAATAGCCCGTTTTTACCCGGTGCTTAATACACAGCAATATGTTGCCATGCGCCGGGAGGCGCTGGTTAATGACGGCCTGCCGGTAAATGCACAAAGAGCGCCGGACCTTGTAGTTTGGGATAGTACCAGGTACACGGATTGGCAAAAGTTTTTATGGGGAAGTCTTGGGCATACAACATCGGCTGCCGCCACCCTTTCCGGCGGCGACAGAAGATACACTTTCCGGGTTGCAGGCAACTACCAAAACCGGTCGGACATACTGGCTGTTTCAGGAAAAAACCAAAGAGGGGGCCTGTCGTTTAATATAAACAGCAGATCGCTGAATGATAAACTTTCTATTAGTCTTTCCGGGCTGTATAACCGTACCTGGATCAATACCGTTTCCAACCCGCCCGGTGTAAATTTGCCGCCCAATGCCCCTGATGTTTTTGCAAAAGATGGATCATTAAATTATGCGGGCTGGGCTCCGCTGGCAACAAAATATGTTTTCCGGTACCTTCTTCAAAAATACAGCTCGCAAACAGACCTGTTAAACAGTAATTTATTGCTTAACTACAATATTTTTAAAGGGCTGGCTGCTAAAATAAGTTTGGGTTATAGCAGCATACAATCCACACAGAATGAGCAAATACCTATTGCAAGTCAAAACCCGTTATTTAATCCTGTGGCAACTGCAAAATTGGGTTACAGCGCTGTAAAAAATAGCATAGCGGAGCCACAGCTTGAATACAACGGCTTTGTTTTAAAAGGTCGTCTGAATGTATTATTGGGCGGGTCATATCAAAATAATGCAACGACTTCCGGAATGTTGCTTGGCGATAACATACCTAACGACGCACAGCTAAATAACCTTGCAAGTGCACAACGCCAGAGCGTAAGCAATTTTGGCGCTCAGTATAAATACCTGGCGGCATTTGGGAGAATTAATTATATATGGAACAGCCGCTATATACTTAATCTGAATATGCGCAGGGACGGTTCCGGCAGATTTGGGCCCGGCCGGCAATTTGGAAACTTTGCTTCAGCCGGCGGGGCTTGGATCTTTTCAGAAAGCAGGTTGTTCAAAGAGCACATGCGTTTTATTGATTACGGAAAACTCAGGGCCAGCTTTGGCACTACCGGCGGTGATCAGATCCCGGACTATCAATATCAATCCTCATGGACTTTTGGCAGTTTTACCTATGGCGGTTCCCCAACTTTATTCCCGGACCGGCATTATGATTCTACCATACACTGGCAGGTAAACAAGAAGCTGGAAGCCGGGCTGGCGCTGGGTTTCTTTAAGGAACGTTTAATGCTGGAAGCCTCCTGGTACCGCAACCGCTGTAACAACCAGTTAGTGTCTTTCCCCACACCATCCTTTACGGGGTTCTCCAGCGTGTACACCAATTCCCCGGCAAACGTGCAAAACTCCGGTTTCGAGTTGTTATTAAAAGCTGCCCTGGTTAAAAACCGGCAATTTTCCTGGGCGGTTTCAGGAAATGTGGGGATTAACCGGAATAAACTATTGTCTTATCCCGATATAAAACAATCTCCTTATGCAGGGCTCTATGAAATTGGGAAACCCCTGGCTATAGTGCGCGTATTGCACGCCACCGGGGTAGATCCCCAAACAGGTAAGTATACTTTTCAGGATTTTAACGGGAACCATATTGTTGATATTGATTATTCAATGAGAACCGTGGATGACAGGTATATAATGGACCTGGCTCCAAAATATGAAGGCGGGTTCTCCAATACACTGGCCTTTAAAAACTGGTCGCTGGATTGTTCATTTTATTTCAAAAAGCAAACCGGCAAACAGCCCTTTGCGTCAGTTGTCGGGTTCCCCGGGGATATGAGCAATCAGCCTGTTTCTGTGTTAGACCGTTGGACAAAAGCAGGGGATATTACAACAGTAGCTAAGTTTACTACAAGGCCCGATGTTACCTACATGAATTATAAATTTAACTCCGATGGAGCCTATACAAACGCCTCGTTCGTGCGGTTACAAAACCTGATGCTTTCTTATACTATTCCCCAAAAAACGCTGAAGAGAATAGGAGTGGGCGGGTGCCGCATTTATTTTCAGGGGCAAAACCTGTTTGTGTTTACACCGTATAAAGGGGCTGATCCTGAAACACAATCTGCCCTGACCATGAGCATTCCCCGCATTTTTGTTTCAGGGATATCTATAACCTTATAAACGATCAACATGAAAAATAAAACGATTTTCTTTTTAACAGTGACTGTATTTTTGCTGTGCCTGACGGCTTGCCGGAAAACCATCCGTATTCAACCCAATTTAAGCACGCTGGTTACTTCCCAGGCTTTTGCATCGCCGGGGCAGGCCCGTTCTGTATTAGCCGCTGCTTATTTTGGATTGATCAATAACTCAACCGGCTTTGCCTCTGGTCAAATTACTTATTATACAGGTTTAAGCGCAGATGAGTTTATTCTATATGACATAAACGCGCAAGCTGAAAATGAATTTTTCCAGAATAATATTGTTTCAACAAACCCGCTTATAGGCGTTAATCTTTGGAGTTCTTGTTTTAGTACTCTTTTCATAGCAAATTCGACAATAGAAAATATAGAGCGAAGTGAATTTGCAGATTCGGTAAAAAATGACCTGATCGGCCAGGCCCGGTTTTTACGTGCTTTTTGTAATTTTTACCTGGTAAATATTTTTGGGGAAATTCCATTGGTTACTACATCCAACTGGCAAAAAACACAACTGCTGCCCAGAAGCAGTGTAAAGGAAGTGTATGATTTGATTGTATCTGATCTTTTATTTGCAGAAGGCCATTTATCCAAAGCCTATTCGGCAAACAATAATGAACGGATTGTTGCAAACCAATATGCTGCTACAGCTCTTTTGGCCAGGGTGTATTTGTATTTACAGGATTGGAAAAATGCGGAAGCAGCGGCCTCGGGTCTTATTAATGAAAAGAATGTTTTTTCGCTTGAAGATTTGAACCGGATTTATGCACCGGACAGCAAAGAGGCTATCTGGCAATTAAAGCAACTTAATTC
>JAGIAQ010000169.1 GCA_017744795.1 Niabella sp.
ATCCAGTAAAGAAATAATAGCTGCATCAATACAAGGGCATACAAAGCTGCGGCCCGGACACGAGCAAACCCCAAGGCCAATGCTATCAGCAGGTGCAGCGCGGGCACTCCCCAGGCAAATACCTGTGGCATCATGTCAATCTGCGGGCGATGCTGTAACCAGTTACTGTAGCTTTCAAAAGAGAGAAATTTATAAAGCCCCTGGTAATAACAATAGAGAATTAATATTCCTGTGATCAATTGCAGTAAATGGCTTGCAGCAGGTTTTCGATATGTGAGGGCTGGTTTCATCTTCAATACAAAGATGGAGGTTGGAGAAGGCGAAGTCAAGAGGGGATACCCTATTTCTAAAGCAGCAAAAAAAATAGAGGGTTTTCCCTATAGTATTGCTATAACGGCTATTTGGACGAATTATACAAACCATGCTCATAAGCGTACAGCACCAGCCCCGCCACATTTCTTGAATTGGTTTTGGCAATAAGTGCGGCCCGGTGCTTTTCCACTGTTTTTATGCTCATAAATAATTCGTGGGCTATTTCCTGCGAAGTGTATTCCCTGCAAATTAATTGGAGAACGGCCTGTTCCTTTTCTGAAAATAACGAGGCACCGGCGGTTATTGAATCGTCCTTAAACAGAAGCAGGGCACCTGTAGCATCAGTGGGAGTACAATAGCTGGTGTTGCCCTCCATTATGGTTTTTATTGCCTGCCGCAGATCTGCACGATCGGCGGTTTTTAAAATATAACCATCGGCGCCAGCCTGCTGCATTTCCAAAATGTTGGCCAGCCCTGCCTGGGAGGAATAAGCCAGCACTTTTATTTGCGGGTACCGCTCTTTTACTTTTTTTGTGGCTTCAATACCGTCCATTACCGGCATGCGGTTATCCATCAGGATAATGTCCGGTTGCACCCTTTTCAATTTTTCCAGCAGTTCGGCGCCGTTCATAGCGCTGTCACAAATAAGCAGATCTGGATAACCCAGCAGGGTGAGTTCGATGGCCTCGCGGCACGCAGGTTGATCATCCACCGGCATAATTTTAATTATAGTTGGGCCCATATAGAATTTTTTTGGTTGTATAAGGAAAGATTCAGCCATTCCATAGCCGAATCCGGTCGGTTTTGAACAGGTCAGGGCTCCGGGATGAACAACCGCTGCTCTACGGCAAACAATACCAGCATGGCATCATTTACCCGCCCTGTTTTTTTGCGCAGGTTGGCCCGGTATTTATTTACCGTGTTCAGGGTAAGATCCAGTTCTGCAGCTATCTGTTTACCGCTAAGCCCATGGCACAGCAGCAACAGTACTTCTTTTTCTTTACCTGTGAAAAAGCCGGGAGGCAGCGGTTGGGCAGATAAACGGAAGATGCCCTGGCGCAACACCTGCGCCATTTTTTTAAGGGTCTTATTGCAATAGAAAACGCGGTCGCCCATAACGGCACGCACGGCTTCTGCAATGGTGCGGCTGTCCATGCCTTTAAAGAGGTAGCCGTCTGCCCCGGCATGCATCATTTCAATAAACAGCCGCTCATCCGTATACTGGGTAAAGCCCAGTATTTTTATAAGGGGGTATCGCTCCCGGATCAGGCGCGTAGCTGCAATACCATCCGTACCGCTCATATTAATATCTGTGATGACTACATCCGGCGGGTTATCTGTTGTTAACGCCAGCAGCTGTTTTCCGTCCCGCGCGATACCTGTAATATGGATATCGGGGGCGTCTTCCAGTGCCAGCTCCAGCGCCGCCAGGCAATGCTCCTGGTCATCGGCAATATGTACGCTGATTTTTTTACAAGCTTCCATTTTTAACAGGTTTTAGAGGGATGCGAAATTGAAAGTCTTTGCCATTGCGCCGGGACTCATAAATGCCGCCCAGTAATTCAATACGATGTTGCAGGCTCTTAAGCCCTGTGCCTTCCGGGTTGAGGGGAAGCCACGCGTTTGCGCCGTTATCTTTATAATAGAAAAACAAAAAACTGCGCCATTCCCATATTTGTACTTCGATGGCCGACGCATGGGCATGTTTAATGGTGTTTTGAACCAGTTCCAGCAGGATGCGGTAAAAGCCAAGCGTAACAGCACGCGGCAGTTCTTTTTTAACCGTATAGTTGAAGGTAAATTGCAACTGTTGCAGCTCGCGATACTGTTCCAGCACCTTCAGCACTGATTGCTTTAACCCGCGTTCCAGCACACGGCTGTCATCCAGGTTCTTAATAATATCGGCCATCCGGTTAATTGCTTCACCCAGGATTTCTTTTGATGGAGCCAGGAAATCAGCAACCGCTGCTCCGTAGCGGTTACTGCAAACGTCCACGCACATAAATGCCTGGGTCAGCATAGGAGTTAGTTCGTCATGCAGGTCTCGGGCAATGCGCATGCGCTCTTTTCCAGCGTTTCCAGTTCGGTTAAAAAAGCATTATTGCGTATTTCATGCACCTGTTGCCGGGAACGCATAATTATTAAAGCGAACCCGGCAAAAAGCGACAGGAAAATTATTAATACTGTGGCTGCGGTAGCGAGGAAGGGGGCTTGGGCGGTATCCATATAACAGCAATTAAATGAATTACGATTACAAAGAAATTAATAAAAGAAAAAAGAGGCTCCACGTAAGGCAATTCGGGTGTTTGCAGCCACTCGCCGCAGAAAATCAGGAGCTCGGTAATACCCTCATATGCCGACAGGATCAGCCAGCCGGAACAGATGAGTACGATAGCATCTTTGAACACGCCGGCGCTAAGGGCGGGTATGCGCCGGTAAAGAAGATAAAAACAAAACGAGGAAATGCAGGCATCCCTCATTACGAGGAAGAGGGTAAATACTTTCCCCAGGCTGCCCGTGCTATGCCACTCAAACAGCCATAACAGCAGGAGGAAGCCCGTGGAAAAAAATAATAAGCGTGAAAAGTTTTTACAGGGAGACCATAAGAGCAGCTGCCACGCTATAAACGGGTAAGCAATAAAAGCATAAATATTATACCAGGCAGCATTGAAGCCATGAAAATGCACTGAAAGAAAACTGACGAGCTCCGCAATAAAATTTGCCCAAAGTATAATGATAAAAGGATGAAACAGGGAGCGGATCTTCCGCCATCGCCGCCATCCTGCAATAGCCGGAACAATACTGGAAAATCCGCTGACAACCGTTATGATATACCAAATGTTCAAAACAATTTGCTTATAGGGGCTGGTTTACTTTTGTTGAATCATGGCTGATTTAAGGGGCTGGGATCGGGGCAGGTAGGCGGGCAACGGATCGATAATTCAATAGTGTCGTCATCATCCGGCAAAGCAGAACCGGTTTCAGCTGCAGGCAGGATGTCCCTGTTGCTGGCATCAGAAGCTACCAGTACGGCGTGCAGTTTTAATTCCGCATCCATGCCGTAGTAGATCCGCAAAGCCGTACAGCCGGGTTTGGCAAGCAGGGACTCGATGGCAGCCCGGTCGAAGGTTTCACTTAAGGGCAATAGATTTTTGTTTTGAAAAACAGGGGCTACGATGGCTTCCTTGTTCAGGCGATACCGCAGCGTCATTGCGGCTGCGGTGGTTAAAGGGATGTTGTGTAACATAGCTAACAGGTTTTAGATTAAAAAGGCAAGGTAGTAAAACAGATTGAATCATAGGATATACAAGATGTTGTATATAAAAGGATCATTTTTGATTGTTATATTTGATAGTGCTAAGCCCTTAATTATTTCTCTAAATCCGCGCTATCACATGAATCCACCCAAATACCACGCCATAACGTTTAAGTGAACATAGCAACTGTTCTGCTTTGTTCCGGCATTGCCGGTTCAGCCGCCAGGTTAACAATAATACCAGCCGGCAACGGAACCCCTTTGCCAGGGCTGTGACAATTTTTTTGTGACAATAAAAAAAGGTCACAGTTGAAAATGTCACAGGTACAGCTTTTTATAGCACTAAAAATTAATCATATGAAAAAGATCCGCAAACACCTCAACCTGAGCCAGCAGGAGCTGGCCTTGTTGCTGAACACCTCCCGCAGCGCCATCGCCATGTATGAAAAAGGGCTCCGCGACTTACCGGCCGCTGCGGCATTAAAATGGATGCAGCTGCAATTGCAATGGCAGCAGGACCAGCGCAAGCCCAACCTCCTGCGCCTGCATCAAAGCGCGCATTTAACGGTGCAGCAGGAGCAGAGCCTGATGCTGCTGAATGCGCAGGAGCAAAGGGCTGCAGCCCGCACGGTAACTATCACACAGCAGCTTTCCGTACTGGAAAAACGGCACCGCCTGCTGTTACAAAAACTATACTTTTTAAAGGAATTGCTGGCGGAAAGCCCGGCCCATAGCCGCCATGCAGCGCTGTTAAAAAACCGGATGCAGCATACGCTTATCAGCCTTGCGGAATGCAGCCCTGC
Source organism: Niabella sp. (assembly GCA_017744795.1). GTDB lineage: Bacteria > Bacteroidota > Bacteroidia > Chitinophagales > Chitinophagaceae > Niabella. The sequence goes on from JAGIAQ010000169.1 coordinate 4,372, forward strand.
ATGCCGCCAGCTGCTGGCGTTTCAACTGCAGGTATTAACCGCCCGGCAAAAAGCGGCACTGGCGGGGAAGGTGATCCTGCTGCAGCAGGGCTGAGTGTTAAACCTTTTTGAAAGCAGGCCCATGCCCTTGGAACCGGCGGTGCCGGCGGGGTAGGTTTGGGGCATTGTTTAACCTCCGGGTTTTTCCCGGAACAAAAATTTACACTATGGCAAATTACCCAGTTAGTCAGTTGACTACCGCTGAAGATTGCGATGCGTTATTGAGCATTGCAGAGAAAGAACAAAAAGACATGGAGTGGAGAAAGCTCACCCTCCAGCGCCAGCGCGACCAGTCCACCAACAGCGCTTTTGAAAACGCCACGGAGCTAGCCACCCGCAGAGCGGAATTAAGTACCCTGGACACCATCATCGCCGGCCTGCCGGACGGTCCTTTTAAAACCGAGCAGGTTAAGAAGCGCACCACGGCCTGGTACCGAGTGTTCCTGTTAGAGAACCGTCAAACCAGCTTTGGCGACGTGGCCGTGCTGGAAAAAGAGTACGAATTAAAACGGGTGGAAAAAGAGCTGGAAGAAACAGCTATCCTGATTACCGAAGTGCAGGCACGCAAGGCAGAGCTTTGAAAGGTCTGCCGCTAACCAATCACCGCCCGCAAGGGCGGTTTGGTTTTTGGGATGCGGAAATGTGAAATGATGAATGTAAAATGTGAAACACGAAACCAACAAAAACGAGCGTCATCCCGACACCTGCGCAGCCGGCGAGGGATCCCGTGCTGGCGGAGATAGAAAGTGTAAAATAATCAATAAGGAATTTAAAATAAAGAACCGGAGAAGTGAGCGTTGTGTGACAACTATTTTCATCGCCCGGATAAATTATCCCGTCGCCCTTCCGCTGCGGTCGACGTGACGACAAGCATTTCGGTCGAAACAATATTTCGAAATTATTTAACTCTGAAAAAGTATAATCATGGAAAACCTTTTAAGCTACCAGCCCGACGAAGTACTGCTCATCTGGCTGCTGATCGTCTTTGTCCTGGATTTTATTTTCGGCATTGCCAAAGCAACACTTACCGGCATTCGCCGCACCTCCCGCGGGTTGCGGAAATCGGTCACAAAGTTCCTGCAATACGGGGGTTGCATTATCGTTTCCATTGTTATCGTCAACATTGTCATGAACTCCGGCGCGGCTTTTGGTAACCAGTTTGCCTGGCTGTTTGGCGACCTGATGTTATACATTATGATCTATACCGAAGTGGTTTCTGTTTTTGAAAACATGGAAGCCATGGCTCCGGGCAGCGCCTTTGTAAAAATCTTTGTACGCCCGGTAAGGCAGATGATCACTTTCCAGCTGAAGCAGGTGTTTAAAGGCACGGAATAAAGAACGGAAGAAGTGAACATTATTGCAACAAATGTCCCTGGTCTGCGCCGGATCGGGTAAGCGCTGCCGGCTTCTTTGTTGTCTGATGGCCGTCGTTTTATTTTGAGAATATGAGCGCGGGTGTCACAATTATTTATTTTAATATATATTAAATATGTAATAACTTTATAGGACACCTTAATTGCTTCATTATGGAAAAGCTGCATTTCGCCCAATTTCTTTCTGATAATTCTTTCATTGGAGTTAATGACAATAGCACTATAGCAGACCTTTTAAAGAAAAAGCTGCAGAACCAGGACGCAAAAATAATTATCAAAAAAGATGATGATTATCTGATCTATCCCCACGGGAAAGCATTGATCAATTTTTTAGGAGAGCAGCACCCGGATACGAAGATCAAAAATGTAGGGAGCCTGACAGGGCTGTCCGGCAATATGCCGTGGGTTATTTCGGGAGATCTTCCGTCAGGAACACAACAATTTCTTGATGGCATAGTGGATCATCGGGCCGGGGACGCTAAAACATTTTTCCCCAATGCAATTAACGGACTGGTAAGCAATTATTTCAGTGACGGAAATCTGGTAACAGATAAAGCTAGTTATAATATTATTGATACTGTTAATAATGCCGGCCACTATGATTGGACAGATACAGGAGAAGATATTAAAGTCGGCAATATGCCTCAATCCGAACCGCCTCCGGAACCTCAGTCTGACATTAAAACGCAACCCTATTACCTTGTTTCTGAATTTCCTGAGACAGTGTCACAGAACACTGTATTCACGCTGAATGTATTTCTTTCCAGAGATCAGTTAGCTAAAGCAAGCCCGGCCCTCTTGCTGCAGGACGGATGGCAGATCGATATATTGGTTCATGCCCGCTCAGGGGTTCAGCTGACGGGCGACAGCCAGGGAGTTATCGTGGTATCATCTAAGAGTATTGATCAAAAAATTCCTTTTGCCTTAAAAACGCTTGATGGGGATAAAGGAATTTTCAATGTAATGGCGATCCACGAGGGCGTGGTG
>JAGIAQ010000016.1 GCA_017744795.1 Niabella sp.
ATTCGTGCATTCGTGGCTTTATATTTTTTGCGTTTATTTCTCTCCCAGATCTTTTATCCGCAGGTTTTTGAATTTTACTACAGAACCATGTCCCAGGAACCCGATATGCCCGGTTTTGTTTAATAGCCCGGGGTGTTGCTTGTGATCCGGCGTTTCTGTATTATTCTTGCTCGCCTTGGCGATGTCTCCATCCATGATCACTTCGCCGTTGAGTACAACGGTAATATGATTGCCAACAGCCCTTACTTCTTCGTAGTTCCATTCACCTACAGGTTTCAGAAATCCTCTCTTTGCAGGAATAATGCCGTACACAGAGCCGTGGTACTGATAAGGATGCAGGTCTTTGTATACGGGTGCTTCATTGTCGAGTATCTGCAATTCCATTCCCACATAGGCAGCATCTCCTTCCAGCGGCGTTCTTATGCCCAGCCCGTTATTGGCAGCGGGAGTGAGCTGGAATTCGAAACGCATAACAAAATTGCTGTACTCTTTTTCTGTGTACGCATTTTTGGTAGTGCCCGCAGAGGCGGTCACTTTCGGGTCGCAAACGATCATGCCGTCCTGTGCAAAATAACCGGTAGTATTGCCCGTCCATCCGTCCATATTAACGCCGTTAAATAACGGAACAAATCCTTCTTTTTTTTCTGCGGCACTTAGGGCATAGGGTTTGGGCCGTTCCAGTTCCCGTACATAAACATCGCGGAACTCCAGCCGGGTGCCGTGTGCCTGTAATTCAATGGCGTCTTTATCGAAAATCGGCAGTGCGCGGTCCCAGTAATTTTCCAGGGTGGTATTATCGGTTACCAGCTTCCCGTTTAAATAAACGGTCACTTTATCACCGACCATTCTGATGCGGAAGGTATTCCATTCATTGATAGGGTTATCCGCAAATACTAAGGGGGTGCTTCTGTTTTTCTTGTTATTATAAAGGCCGCCGGAGCCTACCTGGGCGCCCACTTCCCTACGGGAAGAATCCCATGTCTGCACTTGCGGAGAGCCTCTTAAATACACGCCGCCATCGCCCTTGGGCTCCATCTTCCAGTCTACAAACAGTTCAAAATCCTGGTACATTTTCTGAGAACAAAGATTGTCGAACCCGCTTCCTTCAAAAACGAGATTTCCTTTTTCAACCTTCCAGTCTTTGCGCATTTGTTCATCGGCTTTTTGCTGACCTGCGGCCAATTGTTCCGGGGTCATTTTAGCCCGGGTGATGGGATTGCCTACGAGCCCTTTCCAACCCGTAAGATCTTTGCCGTTAAACATCGAAACATAACCGGGATCTTTTGGCGAGCCGGCTCGTTGTTTGATCCAGGCAGCTTTCTGGTAAGCCGCATCACCATTGGTATTCAGCGGAATTGCTTTGTCCATAATGCCGTCTACAATACCGCCATAGAGATCAGTATGATCCAGTACTATGCTCATGATCGCCTGGATGGCCGTTTGCTGCAACGCCACATTATCAAGATATTTTGATACAAATACCAATGCAGGCAGGGAGCTGTTATTCCCGATACCGGATAAGATCATTTTGCGCTGGTTATCAGTAGTGGCAAGATCCATGGCGTTGCGGAACTGCAGCACTTTTTGATCCAGCGTATTGTCCGATTTATTGATCCCGTTAATATAGCTGTTCAGTGCCGTTTCCTTTAGTGCACTGTTGGCCGGATCTTTACTGATGTTGTATAAGGCATCCAGTGCGGTACCATCACTCCAGGCGGCTAATGCTTTAACGGCGGCTTCCTTTTGCCGGGCGTCTCCATTTTTCAATTCACCTGATACCACTGCCATGGCTGCTTTTCCTCCAATACCGGCTAATACATTATAGTAAGCTGTTCTGTTAGCGCCACTTTTGTTCATTAGTTCTTCTATGCTACTAACCTGCGCGTCTTTGGTGCCCTTGTCCTTAACGGCTGTATAAAGCGCTTTTTGTAAAGCTGCAAGCGCCCCGGCGTCTGAGGTTTTATCCATTAGTGCCGCAATTTTTTCTTCATCGCCCTGTTTTACTACATAGGGTAATGCTTTTATTGCGGTGGCGCGGGTGGTGGCATCCGCATCAGCAGCATAGCCAAATAACGCGGAAGCTGCTTTTTGACCACCACGGCGGGCGGCAATATCCATCAGGCTGGTGCGCGCAACACCAGTGGCTGCCGGCAAAGCTGTAAGCGCTTTTTCTGCAAGTGCATCGCTTTTTATTGTAAGCAAGGCATCTTTCACTGTCGGGATCACTGCTGCATCGCCCGTTGTCATCAGTTTAATTAAAGGATCAATGGCTTCCGGCCCGCCGGCAAGGGCGATGGCATTAACGGCAGCGGATTGTACCTGGCGATTATTCGATTGCAATAATCCTGTAAGAAGCGGCAGTGCATTCTTGTCTTTCTGTGTTCCGAATACCGGCAGCAAAGAAGCCTGTTGTTCGGGGTCTGTTGTTTTTTTTATCAGTTCCTGCAGCTCATTGGATGTTTGTGCATCATAGTGCTGGCTCAGCAGGTTTAGCGCACCCGCCCTGTATTTGTTGTCGGTGGAACTTAACGCCGAAAGCAGCTCTGGCCGGGCGTTTGATCCTTCCGTTTTATAAAGCAGGGAAAGCGCCGCGCTTTTAAATTGGCCGTCTAAATCATTTTTTGCCAACAAGACCTTTGCTTCGGTTGCGGCTGTTTGTTTATTGCCTTTGTCGGCTATTGTATTCAGGTAACGCAGGTAGGAGTTCGCGCTATTGGTTCCTTCCGGTTTATAGCTGACCGCGTTTTTTAGCAGGGAAAGGGATTGCGGATCGCCGATCTTTGCCAGGGCATATAAAGCTACTTTTTTAGCATTGGCGTCGCCCAACTGCGGATACAATTTTTGAATGGTGGCCGCCGCGGGAGCGTATTGCAGATTGCCGAGCGATTCAATCAGCGTAACCTGCTGCGCTCCTTTGGCAGTTGTTAAGGCATTACTGAGCGCTGCCGCAGCCAAAGGCGTGTTTACCCGCACCAGCACCCGCGCTGCAGGATCCGCCAGCCGTGCACTTTTCAAATAGGGTTTTACCAGTGGCACACTTTCATCTCCGGCAACATATTGCAGTTCCTGCAATAAAAAATCTTTTGCTTCATCATTCTTCTTTGCAGCGATCGCTTTTGCCAGGGCAAGGGCGGCACTGCGCCGGGCGGCACGGTTATTGCCTTTGCCCAGGTATTTAGACAGGCTGCCAATGGCGAAACGCTCAGCAACATCTTTATCGGTTCCGGGAGGCAGTATCCGTTCGGCAAGTTTCCGGTAACCCGGTTCGCCGATGGCCACCAGTTCCTGCATTGCCGCATCCAGTGCCGTTGAATTTTGTGTGGGCAGTTTCATCAGCAGGTCGGCAATCTTTGTTTCGTTAGTTCTTACATCTTTATTTTGCTGCGCATATAGGACCGGGCTGCAAAAGATCAATAACAGTGGGATAATTTTTTTCATTCGTATTTTTTTTCAATGACCGGATGGAACCGGGATTCACATTAGTGAGTGGATATTCCGGGCCTTTCCGTGATTGTTTTTAAGCATTAAATAGTCCAGGGACCGCGCATGGGTTGGTTGATCAGGGCATTGGCTGCATCGTCGTTCTTAAACTCCAGTTTTACAGGATCGAAATCAAGCGAGCGTCCCAGGCGTACGGCCGTAATGGCCAGGTTCACCAGGGTAGCCGACCGGAATCCGTTATCTTCATTTAATGCAAATTTTTGACGCGTTTTGACTGCCTGCGCAAAATCGCCCAACTGTGGTTCCGGATCAGGCAGCATAGCTAATTTGCGATCGAGGTCGGGAATGGTTGTTTTGAAGCCATTGAATACTTTGCCTTTGGGCCCTTCTATATAAGCAGCATTTACGTCTCTGTTTTCTCCGTCCAGGATGATCTTGCAACCGTCTTCATAAGTCAGTTCAATACGTTTCCAGGTACCGGCCGCGTCCGGGTGCTGTTCGGGGGCATCCACGTCTATGCGTATAGGGCTTGTATGATCTTTTCCTAAGAAATATTGAACAGGGTCCAGATAGTGCTGTCCCATATCGCCTAAACCGCCCCCATCATAATCCCAATAGCCTCTGAACGTGCCGTGCACGCGGTGCGGGTGATAGGGTTTATAGGGAGCGGGGCCCAGCCAGAAGTCATAGTCCAGCTCCGCCGGTACGGGCTGCGCCTCCAGGTGGGTCTTCCCAACCCAGAAGAATTTCCAGTTGAAGCCAGTGGCCGCATTGACGGTAACTTTTAACGGCCAGCCCAGCAGGCCGCTTTCCACCAGTTTCTTTATCGGCTTTACGGTGGTGTTCATTCCATAAAAATTATCAGTAAAACGAAACCAGGTATTCAGCCGGAACATGCGTTCATTTTGTTGGATCACTTCCCTTACGCGCTTTCCTTCTCCAATAGTTCGGGTCATCGGTTTTTCACACCAAACGTCTTTTCCGGCATTAGCCGCATCCACGCTCATAATGCCATGCCAATGGGGTGGCGTGGCAATGTGCACGATATCGATGGACGGGTCCTGCAGTAACTCGCGGTAATCGTGGTAGGTCTTTGTTCCTGCGGGGCATTTGGTCAATGCTGTTGCCAGGTGTTTTTTATCTACATCACAAATGGCCATCAGCCGGGCATCGGTATAGGAAATATGGTTTTGCCCCATAGACCCCACGCCGATAATGGCCCGTGTCAGCTGGTCGCTTGGCGCGATGTGCCGGCGGCCTCCCAAAACATAAGAAGGCACAATAGTAAAGGCCGCCAGGGATGCAGCGCTTTGTTGAATAAATTTTCTCCGTTTCATTAGATGATTGTGGCTTTAATAGTAAAATCGTTGGAAGGCTAAAGATACGCGCAGCCGCTAGATTATTTGGACGATCGGTATTACTTTTTTTCATCTTTTTATTAATTATTGATGTTTTATAAAAATTATTATAAATAAGGCTACTGTTTGTATAAAAAATGCATAAAGAATTCCTCTTTTTCTGAAGATTTAATTTTTTCAGGATCCGTGGAATTATCACTATTTTTAATTGTCATTTAGTCAATTAAAAATAACGATTGTATCATGAAAAGGATCTTATTCAGTATCGGCTGCGGGATGTTAGGGGCTGTAGGGTTTAGCCAGCAAACGGCGCGGCTGGAGCTGCATACAGCGGATGCTAAAACAACCATCAGTCGGCATATTTACGGACAATTTTCAGAACACCTTGGCCATTGCATTTATGGCGGATATTGGGTGGACGAAAAAATGGATGTGCCTAAAAAAGACCGTATCCGGCTGGATGTAGTGGAGGCCCTTAAAAAGATACATATCCCGAATTTACGCTGGCCTGGCGGCTGTTTTGCCGATGAATACCACTGGCGCGATGGGATAGGAGAGCGGAGCAAGCGCCCCAAGATGATCAATACCAACTGGGGCGGCGTCACAGAAGATAATAGTTTTGGCACGCATGAATTTTTAGAGCTGTGCAGTTTACTGAATACAGAACCTTATATAGCGGGCAATGTAGGCAGCGGAACGGTTGAGGAAATGTCGAAGTGGATCGAATACCTCAACTCAGATGGAGAAAGCCCGATGACGCAATTGAGAAAGGCCAACGGAAGAGCGCAGCCCTGGAAGGTACAGTTTTGGGGCGTGGGCAATGAAAGCTGGGGTTGTGGTGGCAATATGACGCCGGAATATTATGCGAATGAATTCCGGAGGTATGCCACCTATGCGCGCAATTACAAGGGTGCTCCCTTAAAGAAAATTGCATCCGGGGCAAATTCCGGTGATTACAACTGGACGGAAGTGTGCATGAAGAATATACCGAAGCAAATGCTTTGGGGACTGAGTTTGCATTATTACACAATACCTACGGGCAAATGGAATCAAAAAGGCTCTGCTACTCAATTTGATGAGCAGGAGTATTTCAACACCATGAAAAACTGTTTGAAGATGGAGGAGCTGGTAACCCGCCATAGTGCTATCATGGACAAATACGATCCGGAAAAACGGGTAGCCCTGGTAGTGGATGAGTGGGGCGTATGGACGGATGTGGAGCCGGGCACCAACCCGGGATTTCTTTACCAGCAGAATAGCCTGCGGGATGCATTGATTGCAGGAACGACACTGAATATTTTTAACAATCATGCGGACCGGGTACGGATGGCCAACCTGGCTCAGACCGTGAATGTGCTGCAGGCATTGATCCTTACGAAGGGTAAGGAAATGGTATTAACGCCTACTTATTATGTTTTTGATCTGTTTAAGGAACATATGGATGCGAAGCTGCTGCCGCTGCAATTGACGTCGCCGGATTATGAAAACGGGGGCGAAAAAATTCCTGCGGTGAATGCGTCAGCTTCCATTGATTCCACGGGTAAGATCCACATTACTTTTGTGAACCTGGATGCTAAGAATACTATTACAGTAAATACAACTATTGCAGGCCATAGGACAAGGGACATAAGCGGGCGGATCCTTACAGCGGATAAATTCACCGACGTAAATAGTTTTGAGAATAAAAATAAGGTAGTGCCGGCGGTATTTAAAGCGTTTAAGAAGAATGGCGCGGAGCTATCTGTTTCATTGCCGAAACTAAGTGTGGTTAGCCTGGAATTGGAGGGATCCACGCCGGCTCAGCCTTAATAAAATAAAAATGCCGGGCGTTTATAAGATCGATCAGGAGTTTGAATGCCCTTTTTTCTTTTCAGCTGATTTTTTAGATTCCGCGACGTCGAATATTTTTTCCAACTCGTGTATTGGAGTAGACATCGGTCCCTTCATTTTTTCCTGCGGATCCGTTGTATGTAATGTCTCGGGATCCGGTTTGATTATAGTTGGATCTTTCCCGGTTTGTTTCTGTTTCATAATTGACAATTTTTATAACAGGGCTTCTTCAATATTTATTTGTTGTAAAATGGTTAGAAGCCGTTCAATACGTTTTTTATTTTTTGAACGGAGGTCATTTTTTCTTTGGCACTTTAACTCCATCTGCTCTTGCTTCCGATAAGCCTATTGCTATTGCCTGTTTGGGGTCGGTGACTTTTTTTCCGCTGCCGGATTTTAATTTTCCCTCCTTCATTTCGTGCAGGGCCTGCTCTACTTTTTCACCTGCTTTTTTAGGATACTTTTTCATAAAATGATTTTGAGGATACCTGGTAAAGAACAAAATGTTTGCCAAAGAAGATCAGCCGGGCCATAAGGCTTAGTTTGTCGGGAAAAGGTGCGGTGCTACCAGGTTTCCGGAGATTTTTTTTCACATAATTTAACAGTGTTCGATAAATAAGAGGGTAGAAGGTTGCCTGCGTCAGGCGCTTTTGGTTGTTGCTTTTTTTCAGATCTGAAACAGGTCCAGCTGTGTGTTGCCGCTTTTTGCATCACTTGTTTTGAAATTTGAAACGCCCACGCCCAACAAGCGTACTTTCTTTTTATCAACCGGTGCTTTGTCTAATATGGTTTTTACCGCTACTGCCAGATTTTCTTTGTCGTTTATCAATTCCGGCAGCGATTGGCTGCGTGTAATGATCGTAAAATCATGGAATTTAAATTTTACGGTAATGGTTCTGCCTTTCATATCATGGCGTTGCAAACGGTCTGCGAGCCGCAGGGTCAGCGTTTCCAGCTCAGCCCACATTGCTTCCCTGGTTGTTAAATCTTCCTGGTAGGTGTCTTCAACGCTGATAGATTTTGTTTCCCTGTAGGGTTGCACTTCCCGGTTATCAATCCCTCTTACGATGCGATAATAAAATTTTCCGGGTTTTCCAAACTGGCGGATCAATTCATCCTCCGGTAATTTTTTCAGATCGGATCCGGTATGCAGCCCTATCGCCTTCATTCGGGCTGCGGTTACTTTCCCCACGCCGAAGAATTTTTCAATGGCTAATTGTTCCATAAACGCTTCAATGCGGGAAGGGCCGATAAAAGTGAGCCCATCGGGTTTATTCATATCAGAGGCAATTTTTGCCACAAATTTATTTATGGAAACGCCGGCAGAAGCGGTTAGCTGCAGTTCGTCCTTTATCGCCTGTTTAATACGTTTAGCGATCTCCAATGCAGAGCCAATATGTTGTTTGTCTTTTGTTACATCAAGATAGGCTTCGTCTAACGAAAGCGGTTCTATGATATCCGCGTACCGGTGCAATATTTCGTGAATGCTATTGGATACGGCTTTATAAGCGTCAAATCGGGGATAAACAAACAGGGCCTGGGGGCAAAGTCGTTGTGCTGTTTTTGAAGGCATAGCCGAACGCACGCCAAATTTTCTTGCTTCGTAGCTGGCGGTTGCCACTACGCCGCCGCGTCCTTCCGGCGGTCCGCCCACGATCAGCGGCTTTCCCCGGTATTCAGGAAAGTCGCGCTGTTCTACCGAAGCATAGAACGCATCCATGTCAATATGAATGATCTTTCGATGCACGGGCGAAGTTAAGCTTAAAAGAAATATTCTGCCGGGAAACCGGCAAGACGATAAGTAAAAGACAATTGAAAAACGATGTCTCTCCGTATTCCCGGCTTTTAATGCTGCCATCTATTCGTGCATTCTGTACAACTAAATTGTTTTAACCACAGAGCAAACAGAGCTTTAACACAGAGAACACAGCTCCTTCTTAGTCAATGGACCACCTCCGTAATCTCTGCGTCTTCTCTGCATGTTCTCTGTGGTTTAAAAGTTTAAATAACTGTTGTATCCTTAAATTATACTGCACCGTAGAACGATAGAATTTGTGGCATTCATTCTGAGATGTTGAAAATATGGTCAGGACCCCACCTGTATCACCTGCATATTGATCAAGGCGCCCAGCTTTTTAATTTTTGTGGCAATATGGCCAATGCCGATAGCGCAGTGATGTGCAGGCCCCTGCGCATTCCAGTCATTAACAAAATTGCGGGCACCCGAAGCAAACCGGTACCGGCTGTTGGTATTGCCGATCTGTAAAATGGGCCCGGGCACGGATTCAGCCTCGGCTACCAGCAGCAACAAACCTCCTTTCTCATTTTCCACTACCGAAAGCAGGGTTACCGGCCCATGCTTTACGCTCATTTCGACCGATAATCCTTTTCCTACTTTCCCATGATACACCTGCAGCGGACGCACTTTTATTTTCCCTTCAGCTATGGCAAGATGCCCGGGACCGTCGTGTCCCATCAATACAACGTCTTCTTTAAAATCCATCGCATAGTACTCAGTAAAGGAGCCACCGGCGCCGAAACTATCCATGATCTTCATAGCCTGCGCATTTTTAATTTCATATTCGCCCGCAACGGGAATACCGTTCGCTGTGAGCAGCGAATTGCCAAGGATAATAGAGCTCATTGTGTCTTCATTATCACTATTGCCCGTTCCTTTATAATAATAAGCAACAGACCCCAGCTGATAGCGTGCTACCAACTCATCCAGGGCCACGGCTGTTTTTGCGGCACGCTCCAGCTCTGCTTCTGCACAATCGGGTTGTACCTCAAATACGCTTTTGAACAAACTGACCCGATCGGCAATTTCCCGTTTCAATACTTTTTTCCGGAGTGCAGAAAGCTCGTCCACTTCCAGTAATTCAATATGTCCTCCAAAGGCAGCGTATTGAAGCGTAAGGTCTGTATAAATGTCAAGCATGCCGCTGTAATAATGCCCCAAACAGCCGAGCCGGTTGTGGGCCATGGTATGGGCCACCCGTGCGGCTTCGATCCATTCCGCTATTTCCTGCCAGCAGGCCTCATCATCATGCAGCATTCCCGTTACCTGATGAAATTGTATACCCGATCGTTTGAATACATTGGCGATTTCAGGAACCGGGCAGGCGGAGCACCAGGCCAGCCATTCACCGGTCATTTTGGTGCGATCTTCCATAGCGTTAAACGCCTCATAGTCGATATGTGCACCCGGCGAAAGATTTAAGATGATCACCGGCACTTTGGTTCGCTGAACGGCTGGTAATACGGTAGCAGAAAGCGCATAGGTGGTTACATGCAAAAAAATAAGATCCACTTCTTCGCGGCGAAACAGGCTGCCGGTGGCAAATGCTTTATCCACTGTATCTACCATTCCTGCGTTTATGATATTTTTGTGAACGGTAGTGATCTTTTCTTCAACAACCTTCAGGTATCGTTCCAGTCTTTGCTGCAACCCATCAAACTGTTCCCAGTAGGCCTCAAGACCAATCCCCATTAATCCTATTTTCAGCATATATTTTTATTATGATCTTTAAATATAAAGAAAAGGAACTGCTATTCCATACGATACAATTGAATTGCATCCAGCCCGTAATCAAAAAGAATATAGTGTTCCCCCGAAGGATAGCCGGAAATATTATTCCAACTGTCGGGCCCTGTATATCCCGGCCGGTAGGCCTTATAATGCGGCCCCAGCAGGTTGCGCAGGCTGCCCGTTACTTTGATCTCTATTTTATTTTTGCCTGCTTTCATCAGCTTTGAAACATCGAGGGTGTACGGATCTGCATATACGATTCCGGCTTTCTGCCCGTTAATCGTCACTGCAGCTACTGCCGCCCGCAACGAGTCCAGCTGCAGTAAATAACGGCCGCTGGCCCTGGTAAGGGTATATTCTTTTTTATAAACGATCGTATGGCCATACATGGGCAATCCCTGTTTGCGCCAGCTTCCCGTTGTTATGGGTTTTGGTGCAACTAATTTCCATCCTTTTGCTGCAGGTTCCAGGTTGTAGTTGCCCAGCAAAAACAAGGGACCTATTTCTGCATAGATACTCATGGGGTCTATAGTTAACGATAGTGTATTGTTCCCGCTTTTAAGGTAGGGCCCCACATTTAAAACGCTGAAGGCACGGTCGAGCCACCAGCCAGATCCCGGCGTTATTTTTTGTCCATTGATCCGGATCGCATTCCATAGCTTTCCCTGTTCGATTACGGCTCTGAAATTTTTAGTGTTTACTCCATCGCCAATCAGGAAATGATAGGATACGGTAAACCCGGAACCGGTTGAAAAAGTGTCTCGTTGCACCCATTCTGTTTTCAACTGCATCTGGTGCTCCCAGGGGTCTCCCAAAAATCCGTTTTTGGTGAAAGCCATACGGGTCGCGTCTTTTACGGGTATGTCTTTTGTTTCTTTTCCCTGTATCTGTATATCGCAAAAGTCGATCATTTGGGTGTTCTCCTGTGGGCGCTCCACCTTTGTGGCACTTCCCGATAGTACTATTTTTTTTGTTGTGGAGTAGTAATTGTCAGAAACCCTCTGATCACTGTTGGTGATATAGAATAGAACGCTTCCTGCCGGCGGAACCTTAAAATTAAATTGTGTTTGTTTCGGATTTTTAGCCACCGGATAGTTTAAGATTTTACCGGTTTCTGCATCCATTAGCAAAACATATTTCTTTCCTTGTACGGTAGTCTTTCCGCTTGCGGATTGTTTGAGATTTGCGTTGGCTAAAAATAATAACTGTCCATCATTAATAAGGCGCCGGTGATGGTACAGGCTGCCATCGCTTGTGATGGGTGTGTTGAGTGTGATATTAAAATCGTCCGGAAGGAACAGCTGTTTTATGAGCTCCGGCGTCAGTGCATTATTGGTGATCGTAATAATGTGCTGGCCTGTAAGCGCGTCCTGCGGACTGATCAGCGCACCGTCGCAGCGCTGTATTTTCTCAAGCTGGATCAGCTTGCCCCCGTTGGCAACAAATTGTTTTAATAAGAGGTAGGTCTGTTTGTCAACGTTCTCCATACCGGGAGGGAGCACCACCGTATGGTAGGAAGCGTTACCCACTTTGAATAGCCCGTTTATTACAGCGCCATGATCCCTGATAATGTTTTCAGATCCCAGGTCGTATTCTGCCTGCTCTTTTTCGAGCCGGGTAATAAAGGCCTGGAAGTTGTTGCCAATAGCATAAAATTGGTTGCTTTTTTTGTCGTGTGTCTGGTACATCCATACGGTGGTAGTAGGCTCAAGGATCAATATATGGTTTCGTTGTACGCCCCTGGATAGTATATAGGAAAGCCGGGCAAAATATTCATTCAGCGGTTTGTAATAAGGCCACCAGGAATTCTGATAGGAAAAAGTGGTGGGGTAATCATATTTACGGGCGCCGACCATGCTCATCCACGACAGGTGCTGGTTCATGAAATTAACGCCCAATGCGTATTCCCAATCCCCCAGCCGTTTCATGTCTTTAAAGGTTAGGTCCCATCCGGCGCCGCCGTAGGTTTCGCACAAGGTGCGTTCTTTTCCCAGTTGATTTGCCACGCTGGCTAATTCCTTTACCGATCGGATGTTGCCAAACTGAGCGTTGGGGCTGGTTTCATTGAATTGGTTGAACAACATGTCGATGCCCGGCTGATCATGCCAGGCGTACATCGCCATATTGTCCGGACCCTCGCCGGCGTCGGGCCAGCCATGTTCCCAATAATGACCGGTCCATTTCAGATGGTTTTTTTGCAGAAAAGCGTGCATGGGTTTGGACCACCGGTCGATGAATAATTGCAGCAGGGTTTCCTGGTAGTTGTGGCGCACTTTTTGCCAATTGCCGGTTTCTTCAAATAAAGAAGGCAGTTCAGGAATAAGATCGTACCCCCATTTTTTTTTGAATGTATCGAAGAGGTCAGGCGTCCACCGGGTGGTGTTGGTGCCATGGGTTGGAATGCTGGGCTCATCCGAAAAAGAGCCCTGAACGGTTTTGCCAAATGCTTCCCCGAATGTTTTTTTATAACCACTGAAAGTAATATCGATAAACTTTTCGGTAACCCCTTTTACCATCAGGTCTACGAGGGGATAATCGGGTGGGCCAACCATTCCTGCCTGTTTGGCGTAGGATTGCTTTTTAAATAAGTAATAATTACCCCGGCTGTGCCGGTATTCGTTGCAGTTGCCGGTGATATCGGTAAATGTTTCCCCTTTTTTTTTCAGGCAGATAAAAAAAGCATTGGTAGCTGCGGGAAGGGTGTCGGACCGGAACAGCTGGAGCATTTGTCCCTGGTTATAGGATTCGGGCATTTGATCCGGAACCAGGCCGCCCGCAAAGCCAGACGGGTAGGAGCTTTCATCGTAGATCCAAACATTCATGTCTAAAGCCGCGGCTTTTTGAACGGCGTGTTTGTATAAAGCCAGCCAGTCTGTTCCAAGGTATTCCGTGATCAGCCCCGGTCGTGGATGTATAAATACTCCGCCAAAGGCATTTGCCTTAAACCCGCTGAGCATGGAATCGATTTGCGCTGTGGTGACCCGGGTGTTCCAGACCCAGAGCGGCGCCGTTCCGTAGTCCTTACCCGGGTTGACAAAATGGTCGCGAATGGATGCAAAGCTGTTTTGTGCCGAAGGGCTGCCGGAGAAGAACAATGCGCAGCCCGCCAGCAGCGTATTTTTTATCGATTTTTTGATCATGGTTTTGTTTGAACGGTTCATAAAAGTTAAGCATTCCTATTCAACTTTTATGATGCTGACGGCGAAGGGCTCTAATGCAATGGGCATATTGTTTACCTGTTTTTCAGAAGGAACGCCGTCCCCGGTATGTACGTCAACAGCGTACATTGTTTGTGTGCCTGTGGTAGAAGGAAGACGAAGCATAGTGGTTGTAGCCCGGGTATTGATCAGGAGGATCCGTTTTCCTTTTGCGGTTTGATAGGCCTGTGCAATTACTCCGTCGTGCTGATGACCGCTGAGGGAGGTTGCAACCAGTTGATCGCCCTTACCCAAATGGTCATGGATCAGCCGCAGCACCCGGTACCGGGCATTGGGACTTCCGGTTTCCCAGTTCATCATGCTTACATCAGGGAATTGAGTGGGGTAGCCGACGAGCTGTGATTCTCCGGCGACGTCGATTTCCATTTTTGTAAGATTCAGGAACAGGTAGGCGTAAGTTGCACCCGAAAGGTTCCAATAGGCGGCAGGAATGGGTTTGTTTACCTGCGGTGCCCGCAGAATACTTCCTAATTCGTTGATGGTTGTAAACACTTGCGGCGCCAGTCTTTTTCGGATGCTTTCCACATAGCGTACTTTTTCCAGGAAGGCATCGGCTTTTTCAATGAACGTATATTGATAATACTTGATGTCCTCGTCGGAGTAGGACGGTGTAGAATAGTGATGATAGGAAATGCCTTCGGGAACAACGCCATACCGGTGGTTGGCCGGGTTCAGGAAATATTCAAAATATTGTGGGTTGGTAATAAAGGCTAGTGACAACCCGATGAATTTGGTATCGGGGGCAACTTTTTTTAACGCACTCACTATTTTGTCATAAATGCGGGTATAGCTTTCGGGGGTGAAGAAGTGTTCATAGTCGGGCTCATTAAGCACTTCCCAATAAGGGATCTTATAAAAGTGGCCGGATTTATGAAATTTACCTAACTCATCTGTAAAGCCGCCTTTGGTATACCAGCTAACGAGCCGTACATAATAATCTGCAATTTGCTGACCAGTGGTATCGTTCATCACTCTGCCCTGGTTATAGTCCCAAAAAACCTTGTAGGGGTCTTCGGGGTATGCCACGGGCTTGTCGGTTTGCCACATCCAGGCGGGCGTAGTGCTGAAGTTGATCACTACAGAATGTCCTTCTGTTGCTTTCATAATTGCTTCCATTGTGCTATCGAGGTAAGTAAAATCCCAGAATGTTTGCTGGGATGTAGGCGGTTTCAGTTCAGCAACGGCCATTTTCGGGTAAGGAAACCAGGGCACATATCTTACAAAATCGGCGCCCAGTTCCTTTAATGCTTTAAAGGTTTGTTGGTGAATGGGAGAGCTGGGGCGCACCATAGGATTTTCCACCACCTGTAGTGTTGGTGTGGTCTTTGATGTCATAACCGTTTTATTCCAGTCAACTACTAATGTGTCCGGATGGTTTTGGCCGATCGCGGTCATGGAAATAAACAGGGCAGTGCCGGCAATGCAATAGCGGATCCAATTCATGTATTTAAATTTTTGTTTAATAACCCTGGTTTTGTCCCAATGCTTTATTGATGATAAGCTCATTGTTCGGAATGGGGTAGAGCGCCCGGAACGACTGGAACTGGTAATCGCTGGGGGAGGAAGGAATGCCCTGGCGCGGTACCGTGGGAGTTGCTTTTTCCCTGGCGCCGTATGCGTTTAAAAAGGCAGTCAGCTGATCTGCGGTCATAGTACGTTTCAGATCAAACCAGCGCCAGTTTTCAAATGCAAGTTCCACCCGGCGTTCATGAAACACTTTTTGGCGGAAGGCTGTTTGGTCTAAACCGCTAACATCCGGTAGGCCGGCACGTTCCCGCACCAAATTCAGATCAGTATAGGCATCCGCCGTGGGACCATCCTTTTCATTGATCGCTTCTGCAAGCATTAATAAAACATCAGCATATCGTAATACGGGCCAGTCATCGTCTGTACGACCGTAAATGGTATGCGGATGCTGGTACTTTTTAATATAGGGTACTACCTGCCCGGTTATAGGACTTACAAAGTCCAGACCAACGGAAGCCGCCTTTCGATTATCATTAGCCTCATAGTCATTGATCAGATCATTGGTAGGAGTGTTCCATCCCCCTGGGTTACTTTGAGCAAACCCCGTAACAAAACCTTTTGATAACCTGGGAGCAAAGGTATAAATAAAGCTGCTCCATTCGCCCAGGTCGTTGCCCCCCTGGTATTGGATCTCAAAGATCGATTCGGGACCATTTTTCTTTACCGGGTTAAACACGTCTGCATAATTGGTTGCCAGTGCATAGCCCAGCGCGGGCACCTGGCTTAAGGTGCTGACCGCTTCGGGGTATTTTTTCTGGGTGAGGTACATTTTTCCCAACAATGCAAGCGCGGCGCCTTTTGTGGCCCTGCCTACATTTGCTGCCGAATAACGGGCCGGAAGCCCACTGGCGGCTGCTTTCAGGTCACTTTCGATCTGCGCATAAACGCTGTCCACCGGTTTGCGGGAATAGTTCCAGGCATCGGAAGGTTGTTGTAACGGTTGGGTGATCACCACCACATTGCCAAAGTATTGTACCAATTCAAAATACAGATAAGCCCGCATAAATTTTAACTGGCCCTCATCGGCTTTTTTCAGCGAATCACTGAGGGTTGCATTTTGCATCCGGTACAAGGTATTGTTGATGTTGTAGATATTCTGATAATGTAAATTATAACAGGTAGCAATATTAGGATTAACGGCCGTGTAGGTCCAGGTTTCAAAGGATTCCATTTTGTCTGCCTGTCCGCGGTCGTTCGGGTTAAAGTCAAAAGTAGTATTGTCGCTGACCATTTCATTAAACAGCCACTGGTTATTGGCAACAGCCTGTAATAATCCGTAGTTGCCAATAATCGCCTGATCTATTTCAGTTTGATCTTTGTAAAACAGGCTCTGGTCAACTTTGGTAGGATCGGTTTTGCTCAGGAAGTCTTTTTTGCAGGAAAACTGCAGCAGCAGCATCAGGCTCAGCGAAAATATTGTCAGATAGGTTTTCATTGTTTCCTTTTTTAAGTGGGGAAGTCGGTTCTGTTAAAAATTTACTTTCAGGCCAAGGGTGAATGTCCGCGACAGGGGGTACGTCTCGTCATCCACACCCGGATAGGTGCCCCCGCCGGTTACGGAAGCTTCGGGGTTGGCTCCCGGGTATTTCGTGAAAAGCAGGAAGTTGTCAATGCTGCCATAGATCCGGAAGGTCTTAAAAGGAAGCCGCTGTTTGGAAAAAGTGTAACCCAGACTTATGTTTTTGAACCAAAGAAAATCGCCTTTGTAAACATAGCGGGAGTTGGATTCCCGTTCCCATTTCCAGGTTAATGTGCCCGCCAGCCGGCCGTTTCCGGGGTTTTGTGCAGAGCGCCAGCGATTTTTGCTGTCTTCTAAAACGTTGAAAACGCCGTCCATATTCATGGTCGACTTTTCAATTTCGCGATACACATCAAACCCGGTAGCACCATTGAACAGCACGCTGATGTCAAAATGTTTATAGTCCGCTCCCAGTGTAAGCCCGTATGATAATTTTGGCCAGGGGTTGCCGATCTCCACCATATCTTTTGTATCGTAAGAAATCACTCCGTTGCCGTCTGCATCAAGATATTTGTAAACACCAGGCACAGCGCCATCCTGTGTTGGAGAATTTTTGATCTCCTGATCGCTGTTGAAAATACCCAATACTTTATAGCCATAAAACATACCAATGGGACGGCCTACTCTTGAAATACTGTAGGGGCCATAGAACGTGCCGTTCAGGATCTGGTCGTTGGCGCCGCGGATCGCAAGCACTTTATTCCGGTTCATCGTTGCGTTTGCATTGGACCAGAACCCTACGCTACCAATATTTGTTCTATAAGATCCGGAAAATTCAAGCCCCGAATTTTGCACCTTTCCGATGTTGGCGACGTAGGAGGTGAAGCCTGAAATAGCCGGTACCTGTACGCCCAGCAGCATATTGTCTGTGACGCGCTTATAGTATTCAGCCGTGAAGGAAAATTTGTTTTTAAAAGCCAGAAGATCCAGTCCAAGGTCCAGTTGTTTTGATGTTTCCCATTTAAGTTCCTGATTGGGAAGATTGGCTACGATATATCCCTGGGCAAGATTGTTGCCAAGGATATAATTGTTGTTATTCATGAATGCAAGCTGGGTGTAGTTTCCGATGTTATTGTTGCCGGTTACGCCCCAGCTGCCTCTTAGTTTGAGGTCGTTCAGCCAGCCGCTTTTCGGCATGAATTTTTCGTTCATGATCCGCCACCCGGCAGATACCGCCGGGAAATTTGCAAATTTGTTGTTTTCTCCAAAACGAGAGCTTCCTTCCCTTCTGAATGTGGCAGAAAAAAGATACCGATCGTCATAAGAATAATTGACCCTGCCGAAGGCCGCATTCATACTCCAGCCATATTCGGTGGAAGATGCGGAACGTATGGCCGCCAGGCCAAGGAAAGGCGTCAGATCATTGGGGTATTGAGATCCCGTTCCGGTCAATCCTCTTACCGTTTCATGCTGGGCGGTATATCCGGCAAGGACGTTTAACTGGTGCAAGCCAAAATGTTTATCATAGGTAAGGAGTTGGTCGGCGGAAATGTTGATCGTGCTGTAAGCATTGTCACTTTCGCTTGCATCCCTCGGGGCGGGTGCATTTTCTCCCGAAATTGTTGAAGGAGTGAATTGTTTTTGAGCAGAGTAACGCAATAGTGCGTTTACTGATGTCTTGAAAGTGAAGTTTTTCAAAAATTTCAGCTCCACAAATCCATTGGCGAGTGCCTGGCCCACACGAACAACGTTGAGCTGTTCTTTTAAAAGCTGAACAGGGTTCGGGAAGCCAAAGATACCGTCGTGGCCACCGATATAGGAGTTAAATGTGCCATCGGCGTTGTAGACGGGCGCGCGCGGATCCATCAGGAGGGTGCTGCCCACCAGGTTATCGCGGCCCTCTGTGCCGGGTCCGACATTGTTGATGGCGTAAAAGCCATTAATGTTTAACCCCGTGCGTATAAAATCATTAAATTTTCCTTCGATATTGCTGTGTATCGAAAACTGTTCAAAATTGGTATATTTTAATACTCCGTCCTGTTTCAGATAGCCCACAGAAAACAAGGAATGGTAGTCCTGCGTGCCCTGGCTATAGGTAAGATTGTAGTTTTGAAACGGCGCGTTATTATGCAGGATCTCATTGAACCAATTGGTGGATGTTTTGGTCTGCTCAGGATAACGATAATCAAGGGGGACCTCGTCAATGCCTGGCTCCCTGTTTTGAAAATACCGGATCTTATCCATGAAATTATCTTTCTTGAACTGTGCAAACTCCTCACCAGTCAGCACTTTTGTTCTTCTTGAATCCGGAATATTTTGCACGCCATAATTAGCGGAAAATTCAAGCGATTTACGGCCCGTTTTAGCGCTTTTGGTAGTGATCAGCACCACACCATTGGATCCCCTGGCACCGTAGATGGCCGATGATACGGCATCTTTTAAAATTGTGATGTTTTCAATGTCATTTGGGTTAATTGCATAGTCAAGGGAAGTGCCAATGGGAAAGCCATCCACAACGTACAGCGGTTGGCTGCCGGCGCCCAATGAGCTAAGTCCTCTCACAACGATCTCCATCTGCTGACCAGGCCGGCCGGTCAGCTGTTTTACCGCAACACCGGATACCTGGCCCATCAGTAATCGCCCCGGATTGGCCGCGGGAACATCTTTCACCGCTCCGAGATCTACAGAAGCAACAGAGCCGGTGATGTCCTTTCTTTTTTGGGTACCGTAGCCCACGACCACAATTTCGTTAAGATCCTTTGCTGCAGCGGTTTTCAGAATTACCGTCAGGGGAGCTTTGCCCGCGGGTGTTACCGTTTGCGTTTCATAACCTATATACGAAATTTCCAATGCAGCACCGGGAGCTGCGTTAATTGTAAACTTTCCCTGAGGGTCGGTAAGGACCCCGGTAGTGGTGCCTTTTACCATTACGGTTGCCCCTTCAATGGGAAGGGTAGTTGTGGCGCTGCTTACTGTTCCTGAAACCGTTGTGTTTTGAGCAAAGAGCAGGGAACTGCAGGTGATTGAAAAAAAACAAAACAGAACAATGGCGCGCAATAGCAGAGTAGCGGAGTTTAATTTAGCAGAAGAGTTCATGCTTCAATAGATTTTTTGTGAATGACTGGCAATGCTTTTAGAACGTACTACAAAAATGCTTTGCCTTGCACCTAAAGTCAATATCAAAAATGATTTTTCATGTCTACTTTTTGATAAATTTGAAATGTATATGAACAACTATTATAAATACCTTCCTGTGAGTGAAGTGGATAAAAGCTGGGGCTTATATGTATTGAACGTTGGCTGTACACGTATTGAAAGGTCCCAGGTATATCCGCCCAGCAATCATCCGGCGCATCATTATTTCAAATGGGATGAAGGCCGTGTCTTTGATGAGTTTCAGCTGATCTATATTCTGAATGGAGAAGGAATGTTTGAATCAAAAAGTTGTCCGCTGACGCCCGTTAAGTCCGGTACCTTGCTGCTCTTGTATCCTTATGAATGGCACCGGTTCAAACCCAATGATGAAACGGGATGGGAGGAATACTGGATCGGCTGTAAAGGAAATATATTGCAGCATATTTACAAGCATCATTTCTTTCCCAAGGAAACCCCAACCTATCACCTGGGCACCAACGAGTCTGTTATTAACCTGTTTACCGATATCATCGAACATACCCGCCTGGAAAAAACAGGTTATCAGCAATTGATCTCAGGCATGCTGCTGCACTTGTTCGGAAAAATATTTTCCCTTTCCAAACAAATCAGTTTTGATAAAAAAAATAAACATGAAGAAGTGATCAACCAGGCGATGTCTTTGATGCACGCTAATATCAGTTCCTGTTTGTCTTTTGAAAAAATGGCCGGCGATTTCTGTATCAGTTATTCCTTGTTTCGAAAGGAGTTTAAATTGTATACAGGAATGTCGCCGCATCAATACTTTTTGCAATTAAAACTAAACAAAGCTAAAATACGGCTGATGGGCTCAGATGATTCGGTGAAACAGATTGCTGATGAACTGGGCTTTGAATCGGCCTATGCTTTGCCCCTAATCATTTTAAGAGGAAGATCCGCATGTAGGCGAGCCTATGTTGAATTGCGCGGTATCAGCAAAGAAGGCAACGTAATGGTGGCTTCAGTCGTTTCCAGCCGCCATTTTTTATTGATGCTGTCGAACAACATTTCGGCGGCCGTTCTTCCAATTTCAAAAGCCGGCTGCGAGATGGTGGTTAAGGAGGGGCTAAGGATGGACGCCGTTTCAAGGGTTGAAAAAGCAACCACTTTTATATCCTTCGGGATTTTCAGGCCCGTGGCCTGACAAACAAAATAGGTCTGAATGGCTAATTTTTCTACAGAAGCTACAATGCCGTCGATCTGCGGATTTTCTTTCAGCAATTTTTCTAATTGCCCGCTGATGGAAGTGTTGTCTCCACTGCAGTCAATTACATAGTGTTGTACACCGGAAGTGATGCCCAGTTCCTTCAGGGCATCGGTGAACCCTGCGTTTCGTTTATGGCAAATCGAAAGGCTTTCTGAGGAGGAAAGAAAAACAGGATGCTTGCTCTTGCGGGAAACCAGGTGCAGGGCTGCTTCACGTCCGCATTCGTAATCGTTGGTGACAACCTTGGGTGCAGCAAACTGCAGGATGTCGCGGTCGAAGAAAACCAACGGTACCTGTTCATTTTTAAATTGCTCAATGTGAGTGGCGTCTTTTGTTTCGCTGGATACCGATATTAAAACACCGTCCACGCGGCCGCTGAAACAATGCTGTAAGCTTTGTTTTTCGATCTCGAAACTTTCATGGGAAAGATAAATAAGCACATGATAATGGCGGGCAGCGGCAACGGCCTGGATGCCGTTAATGGCCAACGAAAAAAAATTGTCGGCGATCTCCGGCAAAATAACAGCAATGGTTTTACTTTTTTGTTTGCGTAGACTGCTGGCGTAAGGGTTGGGAATATAATTCAATTCCGCCGCACGATCCAGTACCCGTTTCTTGGTCCCGGCACTGATTTCATGGCTGTCTTTAAACGCCTTTGAAACGGTTCCGACCGAAAGCCCCAATTGCCGCGCTAATATCCTGATAGTGATCTTACTCATCGAAACCGGTTTCGTAAATTAATTTTCCGAAAGTAGCAGATTTTAATTGTAAAAAATACAATTTTAAAAAATATTCAGCTGGAGTTGCGCGTTGTATGAAGGAAAAAACGGTTGATCTCAAAACGCTCCAATCTGCATATTCCCTTATAAAATTAGTGTTTTGTTTGCTTACTTTTTACAATAAAATCTGAAACAATGAAAGCGCAGAAAATTGACGCCACGCCGCTGCAAAACCTGGATGAATGGGAGGAGGACCTCCTCCGGCGCTATCCGGATCCGGAGGCGATCGCAACCGGAAAAGCTGCGGACGCTTACCGCAATTACGGGGAGCCGCAACGGGATACGGTAAAGGAATTCTACCGGCTGAATCATACGTTTCAAACATATGATTTTGTGCGGTTCAAACGGGAGGAATTTCTTTCGTTCCGGAAAAAGGAAATGCCGGTTTGGGAGGCATTTGATTTCCTGAATGAGCTGGTAGATGATTCGGACCCGGATACAGACCTGGATCAGCTGCAGCATCTCCTGCAAACTTCGGAAGCCATCCGCAGGGACGGTCACCCGGACTGGATGGTGCTCACCGGCCTGATGCACGATATGGGGAAAGTGCTTTGCCTTTTTGGCGAGCCGCAGTGGGCTGTGGTTGGGGATACTTTTCCCGTGGGTTGCGCGTATTCTGACAAAATCGTTTATCCGGAGTTTTTTAAAAATAATCCCGACTATGCGAATGACTTGTATCAGTCTGAATATGGCGTTTACACTCCCAATTGCGGGCTGCGCAATGTTACGATGTCCTGGGGGCATGATGAGTACGTGTACCAGATGCTGAAGAATTATTTACCCGAAGAAGGATTGTATATGTTGCGCTATCATTCTTTTTACGCCTGGCACCGTGAGGGTGCCTACGGGCACCTGCTGGACGACCACGACCGCAGGATGCTGAAATGGGTGCAACTGTTTAATCCATATGACCTTTATTCAAAAAGTCCGGAGCCACCGGATGCTCAAAAACTGCGACCCTACTACGAAGCGCTGATTGCAAAATATTTACCCGCAACGCTCAAATTTTAAGACGGGAAGATTGCTTCACATCATTTTTAAATCTACATTATGCTACAAAGTTTTAAACGGGTTACGCGCATCCATTATATATGCGCTGCAGCGCTCCTGTTGCTGCTATTGATCACAGGGAACGTCCGTGCGCAACAGGCGCGTATCACCGGTACTGTCACCGACGAAAAAGGAGCGCCGGTATCCTCCGCAACCGTATCGGTAAAAGGGAAAAGCAGTTCTACTATGACCAGTGCCGACGGAACGTTTGCTATCGCCGCAAAAGCAAACGATATACTGGTTGTAAGTGCTGTATCGTACACCACGGCTGAAATAAAAGTGACAACGGCCACTAACTATCCGGTACAATTAACAACTACCTCCCTGGCGCTCACGGATGTGGTGGTGGTGGGGTATGGACGCAGTTCCAAGCGCACCCTGTCCAGCGCGGTGGTGTCCATTAAGCCGGAAGAATTGAACAAGGGCGCCATCAGCGATGTAGGCCAGCTCCTGCAGGGCAAGGTAGCAGGTTTAAATATTACTTCCAGCGGCGACCCCAATAAAGCCGCCTCTGTTACGTTGCGGGGCGCCTCAACCATTAATAGCCCCGGCGGTCCTTTTTATGTGATTGACGGAATACCGGGTGCGGATATTGCAACCATTGCTCCGGATGATATTGCTTCTATTGATGTGCTCAAAGATGCGGCGGCAACAGCTATCTACGGGAATAAAGCCAGCAATGGGGTTATTATGGTTACCACTAAAAGAGGTCGCAAAGGAGCCCTGCAGGCCACTTATAACGGGTATGTGGGCTTTGAGAATGTTTCTAACGGGCTGAACCTGATGGACACAGCTCAGTTGAGAACGTACGCACGTAAAAATAATTTTTCGCTGAACAGTAATGACGACAAAGGAGCAAGCACCGACTGGATGAAAGCTATTGAAAAGGGTACGGCTATTTCTCATAATCATAACCTTTCCTTTAGCGGTGGTACCGATAAAAGTTTATACAGTGCCAGTTTGAACTACCTGGATAAAGACGGTATCCTGTTACAGAGCAGTCTGCAGCGGGTGATTGCGCGCGTGTCCATTGAGCATCATGCTTTAAATGACAAGCTGAAACTGGGATTGAATGTAGTGAACAGCAGCAGTAAATCTTCCAATGTGCCCTTGCAGAATATGGTGCTGCAGCAGGCGGTAAAATACAATCCTACCTCTCCGGTTTATAATAGTGATGGTACCTATTTTGAAAACCTGAATACGCCCGGTTATTTTAACCCGGTATCGATCATTAAAAATGCAACGGACGATACGAAGTATGGTTCGCTGCAGGGCAATTTTACAGCTGAAGCAAAACTGCCCTTCGGCTTTACCTATAACCTTAACCTGGCCTACCAACGGGGTACCTGGCTGCACGGAGAATATTACAATAAGTACTACTCTAATACTTACAATACCGGCCAGTTTTATTCCAATGACGACCCCGGCGGCGGACGCTATCTGCTGAATTTTTATTCCAATGGGTTGGCTTCAAGAGGGTACTATCAAAGCACTTCCACTACACTGGAGTCCTATCTCACCTGGAACAGGCATTTCAAACTGCATAATATCAATGCCGTAGTTGGCTACTCCTGGCAGGGGAATACCAATGGGGACGGCTTACAGGCCAACCAGACCAATTTTATATCAGACTATACGGGTTATCAGAACCTGGGATTGGGCAATTACCAAACGGTAAATGGCTTTGCTGTTAACTATGGGGGTACTGTTTATCAGGTGACACGCTTTATCTCTGATTTTGCCCGGATAAATTATAACTACGACGAAAAATACCTGTTGCAGGTATCCCTCAGACGGGATGGAAGCTCTGTATTTGGAAAGAATAAGGAGTGGGGCTATTTTCCTTCCGTTGGTCTGGGATGGCGTATTTCCCAGGAAGATTTCCTGAAAGATAATAATGTGATCAGCGATCTGAAGTTGCGCGCCAGCTACGGACAAACCGGTAATGCTTTTGGTTTAGGCGCCTATACTGCGCAGCGATTGTACAATAAAACCGGCACGTATTACAACAATGGTGTTTTTGCATCCTCCTTCAGCACCGTACAGGGCTCTAATCCCGATCTGCAATGGGAGGTAGTGGCCACTAAGAATCTGGGGCTTGATTATGGATTGTGGAAAGGAAGGGTTTCGGGCTCTATCGACTGGTATGAAAAAATTACCTCTAAAATGATCTTCCCTTATCGCGTAGCACAAACGATCGACCCCAGCGGCTTTATTTATATGAACGTGGGGAGACTGCGCAACCGGGGCCTTGAGTTTAGTGTGAATGTAAATGCAGTGGACAACAGCAATTTTAAATGGAGCACCAACATTAACCTGGCCGTTAATAAAAATGTTATCCTGGATCTGAAAGGGCCGCAGCAATTTGGCGTAAACGGAGATTCTACGTTATACACGCAAATAGATGGCCCTGGTACTACGGGCAGCTACCTCCAGATCCTAACCGTGGGCGGACCGGTTGGCCAGTTTTTTTCTTTTAAATATGCAGGAAAGGACGCCTCCGGAAACTCGTTGTTCTATAAGCATGACGGTACCACTACTACAACGCCTGCTGTAAGAACGGACTATTTCTCACTGGGCAGCCCACAGCCCAAACTGATGATGGGCTGGGCCAATAATTTCCGCTATAAGAACTGGGATCTGAATGTGTTCATCCGGGGTGTGTTTGGCAATAAGATCTTCAATGCCACCCGTGCAGATCTGTCTTATGTAACCACAGCGGGCGCTACCAACCTAATTGTTACCGCTGCTGATGATGCCAAAACAGATGCCAAAAACAATAACTATTCTTCCCGCTATGTGGAGGATGGATCTTATGTACGGTTTGATAATGCCACATTGGGGTATCGCTTTAAACTCAATAACCCTTATATAAATATGCTCCGTTTTTATGCTACAGTAAATAACGCTTTTGTTATTACGAAATATAAGGGAGTGGATCCGGAGATCACGCAGGGCGGTTCTTCGCTGGGTGTCGATTATAACAGTTTTTATCCCAAAACAAGAACCATCCTGGTAGGGGTATCTGTAGGGTTTTAAGAAATAAAAAATCATAGTATGAAAAAGATATTGAAATTATATTTACTTATGGCGGGCATTACCAGCGTATTGTGGAGTTGCCATAAAATTGACGTAACAACGAATGCGTTGTACACAGAATCTTCTTTTCCTCAAACAGACGATCAGTTTCAGTCGGTGATCGGCACGGTTTATACCAATCTGAGGGGCCATTACTCGCTAACCTATTGGTTCGCACAGGAGCTCAGTTCCGATGAGGCCATTTTGCCGGCCTTTGGTGGTAACTGGTATGATGGTAATAAATACCAGGAACTGCACCGGCATAGCTGGACAAAAGATAATGCCTGGATCAACTCAGCGTGGTCCGATGTTGCCAGTATTATAGGGTTGTGTAATCAAACGCAGTATATTTTCCGCAAGGCGCCGGAAGGGGATTCCAAAAACACGGCGTTGGCAGAGATCCGCACGCTGCGGGCTTATGCCTATTGGGAAATGCTGGATATGTTCGGCAATGTGCCACTGGATACTTTATATCCCAGCCCCGGCATACAGGCTGCAGCCTCCCGTAAAGATGTGTTCAACTTTGTAGAAGCAGAGTTAAAAGCCAGCCTTCCGTATCTGAAAACGGCCACCGGATCGGCCACCTACGGAAAGGTGACCAAGTGGATGGCCTACGCGCTCCTGGCTAAATTATATTTAAACGCGCAGGTATATAGTGGCACTTCCCGGTGGGATGACTGTATTGCAGCCTGCGATGCCATTATTTCCTCCACCGCCACAACGGGCTTTGCTATTGAGCCCCGAAGTTCTTATCTGCAGATGTTTTATCCGAACAATGGCCCGGCGATGAAGGAGTTTATCTTTGCCATTCCTTATGATCCGGCCACCAGCAATGGTTATCTTTTCTATTCCCGCTATGATCTGAACCGGAACCTCGGGATCAAATACAAATATTCAGGATCCACGCCTGGCAATTATAATTTTAACCAGATCATTATGAACCAGACTTCCGGTAATGGATTGGTTAATGCCAAACCCAGCGGTCCGCGGGCTACGCTTTCTTCTTTCCTGAATGGCTATTTTCTTAAAGACGCCAATGATATCCGCAACCAGCAGTGGTTATACGGCAATCAATATTGGTCAGATGGAAGTCCATTGATGGTTAGCACCACTAAGAAGGGATATGATCAGTTTTATGCGGGGAGCGATGGTAACGCGGCGATCACTTATCAGTTATACCTGGATTCAATTATTACACTGCGCCAGAATCCGGCCCAGTTTGACTGCGGTAATGATGAAATTGCCTGGAACATGGGCGCCCGCAATATTAAATTTTACCCCGATGCCGGATCAGCTTCCCGTAATCAGAATAATGATGCTCCGGTGTTCCGGTACTCGGATATCCTGCTGATGAAAGCAGAAGCCATTCTCCGCGGCGGCGCGGCCACACAAGGACAAACAGCATTGTCGCTGGTGAATACCGTGCGCAGCAACCGTACCACAAGTGCGGCATGGACATCCGTATCGCTTGATGATCTGTATGCGGAACGTTGCCGGGAATTTACCTGGGAATGCTGGCACCGAAACGATATGATCCGCTTTGGAAAATACGAAGGCAGTTATGGTTTTAAAACCAATGCAGATGCCTACCGTCAGTTATTTCCCATTCCAACAATTGCGCTCCTCAGCAATTCAAAGCTGAATCAAAATCCCGGGTACTAAAAAAGATGATTTTTCTGAACGATAAATAAGATCAGGATGAATAGAGGAGGTTTTCTGAAACTGGGCACCATGGCGGCTTTTAGCCCGCTGGTGGCGAAGGTAAACGCGGCAGGAAGAACTGCAAAACCTACAGACCGGGCGTTGTTGCAGCGCCTGATAGCTGCCAACGACCGGCGGGCTGCTTCAGTGCTGGAAACGGTTGGCGCGGGCAACCTGCGGTTCAGTCGTATGATTGCCTATGATATCGCGGTTTTGGCTGCGGCTTACGCTGTGCCCGGTGGCTCGTATTATCATTCAGATAAAGTAGTTGCATCGGCGCGCACGCTGGTAGATTTTCTGCAAAAAGCCCAGCAGGAAGACGGTACCGTAAATGTGGGCAATCTGGAGTCACCGCCGGACACAGCCTTCGTGATAGAAATCCTTTGCCCGGTAGTTTTTATTCTTAAAAAAGAGAGCCGGAAGGACGTGCAATTATTGCTCCTGCAACTGCAAAAAGTCATTGTAAAAGCGGGCCAGGCGCTGGTTACCGGCGGAGTGCATACACCTAATCATCGCTGGGTAGTATGTTCTGCATTGTCTTACATCAACGCGTTGTACCCGGATGTTAAATACCAGCAGCGTATCGAAGACTGGTTGGGAGAAGGTGTTTTTCTCGACGCAGACGGGCACTTCGCCGAGCGGAGCGGTATTTATTCGGCAGTGATAGATACCGCTCTTATTAATATTGCCCGGTTTACCAACCAGCCGGAATTGTACGAGCCGGTGCGAAGGAACCTGGCGATGTATTATTATTATATGGAACCCAACGGCGACCTGGTTACTAATGATTCGCGGCGTCAGGATCAGTATCAGGTCTTTGCTAAAAGCGCAGCCATTTTTTACCTGCAATACCGGTACATGGCAGTGCATGATAAAGATGGAAGGTTTGCGGCCGTTACAAAATTTATTGAAAATACGGCTGGGTTTGAGGAAGAAGTGCTGCCGCTATCGTTGTTTCATTTTCTTGAAAATACAGTGTTACAGGAAACTTTGCCAACCGCAGCTCCGCTTCCGGTGGCATACGAAAAATTATTTCCAACTTCCCGCTTATTGCGGATCAAGCGTAACGCTGTTAGCGTTACCTTGTTTGGCGGGGCGGACCTGCCGCTGCTGGTAGCATCGGGACGTTCCAATGCCCCTGATTTCTTTTCCTATCGAAAGGGAGACGCCATCCTGAAATACCTGCGCCTGTCTGCCGCTTTTTTCAATACAGGTTATTTCTACAGCGACAGCCTGGAGCAAAAAGGGAACGAATATATCTTACACCGGAAACTGGAAGTGCCCTATTATCAGCCGCTGCCCAAAGAGCAACGGAATGCCGCAGGCAATTATAAGCTAACGCCCAGTGTGGATGGCCGCTTCTGGAATAAAATGGATTTTCCCGATCGGCCGGTCAGCAATGTGAAAATACTCGATACTACGGTTCGGCTTAGTGCTGACAATGGCGCGCCTGCACTTCATTTTGATATAAAAGGAATGAAAGATGTGGCGGTAACGATCGAACTGTGTTTTAAGGAAGGAGCCGGGTTGTTGGGCGTTACAGCGGCTGGTAATGATAACTACTTCCCGGAGCAGGGAACTGCGGAATACCGGTCGGGCACGGATCGTATCCGGTTTGGCCCCGGCATTGCGGCCCACCGGCAGATCAGTAACCTGGAAGGGGAGCAATACAGTACTCATTTTGGAACCCTGCGCACAAATGGAATGCACGTGTACCTTACGGGGATTACTCCTTTTTCGCATACCTTGCAATTCAGTTAATATAAAAGCAGGATATGCAGGAAAACGTTTTTACGGCAATGTGGCAAAAAATTACAGTGTATAAGATCTGTATTTTTATTTTAGTGAGTTTTCCCGGCGTTACAACGGCCCAGCAATACCTGTCGTATGTGCAGCCGCTTTCGGGAACGGCTTCGTTCGAGGGAACGCAACAGCATAAACATAGCGCGGGTACTGAAAATTATGCGAACACGATTCCTGCGGTAACGCTTCCGTTTGCCATGACGCAATGGACACCGCAAACCCGGCTTACTGAAAATAAATGCGTACCGCCGTATTTTTACCGGGATACGCTGCTTACGGGGTTCCGCGGCACCCATTGGATGAGCGGTTCCTGCACGCAGGATTATGGCAGCTTTACCATTATGCCGGTTATAGGAGCCTTGAAAACAAATCCTAAATCCCATGCCATTCCTTTTTCGCATAAGAATGAAACAACGGCTCCTGATTATTACCAGCTCACTGCAGGGAATGTTACAACAGAAATGACGTCCACGCTGCGTTGCGGCTACCTGCAATTTACGATGCTGCAGGACGACAGCCTTTATATTCTGGTGACACCGAATAGCGATTTCGGTCAGGGCTATGTGGAAGTAGACACTGCAAAAGGCATCATATGGGGCTATAACCCCGTACACCGGATTTACCAGGGCTGGGGGCAGCCGGCGGGTTTCAATGGCTGGTTCTATTTGAAGATCAGCCGGAAACCCGGTAGCAGCGGCAGTTTTAGCGGTAACGAGCTTTTTACAAAAAGCAGCGTTGCTAATAGAAAAAATGGCGGTGTTTTTATCGGTTTTAAATTAAAACGGGGAGCGCAGATCAGTATACAGGCTGGCACTTCTTTTGCCAGCAAAGAGGAGGCTCTGCAGAATCTGCAGACGGAGATTGGTACGAATAGTTTTGCGACGATCCGGAATAGCGCGCGGGAAAAATGGGAACAAGCATTAGGGCAGATAAAAGTTGCGACAAATAATGAAAGAAGCAAACGAATATTTTATACAGCCGTGTATCATGCCATGCAGTTGCCGCGCCTGTTTAGTGATGCGGACGGCAGCTATCCCCGCTTTGCAGGAAATAGTAGTACAGAAAAAATGACTGCCGGTGACTACTATGATGATTTTTCTATGTGGGATATTTACCGTGCGCAACTGCCACTGCTGACGATCCTTAAACCGGAACTGACTAACGCATTTGCCCGCTCGCTGATACTAAAAGGACAGCAGGGAGGATGGTTGCCTATATTTCCGGCCTGGAACCACTACACGGCTGCTATGATCGGAGATCATGCAACCGCGTTTATTGCTTCCGTTTATAACAAAGGACTGAGAGGTTTTGATGTTGAAGCGGCTTATGCGCTGATGCGGAAAAATGCTTTTGAAATACCGGAAGAGTCCGTGTATAAGAACGGACAGGGAAGAAGAGCACTAATCTCTTATTTGCAATATGGATTTGTGCCGATGGAAGACAGTGTGCCCGACGCGTTTCATAAAAAAGAACAGGTGAGCCGCACGCTGGAATATGCCTATGATGATTATGCGCTGGCTACAGTAGCACAACAATTGGGCAAGACAGCTGATTACAGGCAATTGCAGCGGCGGGCTTTCAATTACCAAAAAGTGTTTGATCCCGCTGTGAAAATGGTGCGCGGCCGCTATGCGGATGGCCGATGGGTGCAGCGGTTCCATGCGGACCAGCGCGAAACCTATATTACTGAAGGCACTCCCCGGCAATATACTTTTTATGTGCCGCAGGATGTGCCGGGCCTGGCACGGCAGATGGGCGGCACGGCGGCGTTGGAAAAGGCCCTGGACAGTCTTTTTATAAAAGATGAATACTGGCACGGCAATGAGCCGGGGCACCAGGTCCCGTTTTTATATAACTACACACAAGCGCCCTGGAAAACGCAAAAAGCGGTAAGGGAAATTCTGCGCGCGGAATATACCGATGGCCCCGGGGGCCTCAGCGGTAATGATGATGCGGGTCAAATGAGCGCCTGGTACGTGTTTGCGGCCATTGGATTTTATCCCGTCGACCCGGTTTCTCAAAATTACCTGTTGTGCAATCCCGCCTTTGATAATGTGGATATTCAACTGCCCAACGGAAAATCATTCAGCATCCGTTGTCATAAAACAACGCCTGATGCCTTATATGTTGAAAAGGTAAAATGGATGGGGAAGCCTTACAACAAAAATTATATTACCCATGGCATGCTCACCCGGGGTGGTCAATTGGAAATGTGGTTAACAAAGCAACCCACAAAATGGGGCGCCGCACCGGAAGATCATCCGGCAGGACTAAGTAAATAATGCACAAATAGATGAAGACGATTCAGTCAGTTTTGATAATGATCCTTTTCCTGTTGCCGGGATTGTACAGCCGGGCACAGCAAAAGGTCTTTTCTGTAAAGGATTTTGGCGCCGTGGGGGATGGTAAAACCGATGATGCCAAAGCTATTCAAAAGGCAATGGACGCTTGTGCGGCAGCGGGCGGCGGCCAGGTATTGTTTGGCGGTACGGCGGTGTACCTTGCCGGTCCCTTTAACGTAAGATCGAATATAGAACTGCACCTGGACCCCGGCGCCAAAATTATGGCCAACCCGGACCCGCGGGTGTATACCAAAAGTGCATTTGGAAAAAACCTGGGAGAGGGATCCATCTGGATCGAAGGCCGGGAGGTTGAAAATTTCAGCATTACCGGTTCGGGGGAGATCAATGGCAACGGGATTGCTTTTATGGGTGCTGAGCTGGAAGATTCGTATGAGCTGAAACCATTTAATGTCTTCGATCCCCGGCCGCATGTGCTCACCCTTGTGGGCGGAAAACATATCCGCATAAAAGATGTAAAAATCGGCAATGCGGCTTACTGGACCCTGCACCTGGCCGGCTGCGATGATGTAGTGGTGAGTGGCATCACCCTGCTCAATAGTCTAAAAGTACGCAATAGCGACGGCATTGATATTGATCATAGTAAAAACGTGCGCATCAGCGATTGCTATATTGAGAGCGGCGACGATTGCATCTGCTTGAAAAACCGGAGAGAATATGAAGCCTATGGCAAATGTGAGAATATTGTGGTTGCCAATTGCACCATGACCTCGCGTAGTTGCGCCATAAAGATCGGTTCCGAAAATATGGATACCATCCGCCAGGTATTATTCGATAATTGCATTATAAAAGCGAGCAACAGGGGGGTGGGCATTCAGCACCGGGACGAAGGGTTGGTGAGCGATGTTATTTTTTCCAATATGATCATCGAAGGGCATTTGTTCAGCGATGTATGGTGGGGTAAGGCAGAACCGATCTATGTAACAGCCTACCGGCGTGCAACCGCGAATAGCAAAGATGCCAACTGGCGGTTCCCGCCTGGAGCAACCGAAGGGAAGGTAGGCGGAGTGCGGAATATATATTTCACCAATATAAAATGCACCAGCGAAAACGGGGTATATGTGAGTGCCGAATCAAAGGATAAGATTCAGAACCTGGTGTTTGATAATGTAGATGTGGTGCTTAATAAAACTACGAATATTCCGGGCGGCATTTACGATCGCCGTCCTGCTAATGTAGAAGGATTTGTAAAAGGCAAAACCGCCGGTTTTTATTTCGATACTGCTGAAAAGATCACGCTGCGCAACTGCTCTGCCCGCTGCGAAGGTAATAAACCACCCTATTTTTCGGCCCCTGTTTTTGTTAAGAATGTTGCCGGTTTTAAACAGGTTGATTTTTCGGGATGGACTGCTGAAATTAGTCATTAATAGTGTGCAATGGGAGCTTAGTGGTTGAAATAAACCGCTGCGTCACTTATTACTTTCCAATCGGATAATATTCTGTAATTTCTCTGGAGTTGACTATTTTTGAAAAGGTTCGTAAAAAAAAATTGATTACATGAAACAATTGATTGCACTTGCCCTCGTTTCTTTCTTGATCCCGCGTTCTGCGGCTCAAACAACCACATCCGAGGCGGTGTGGCCGGCTACGGAAATAAGCAGCTACGCGCATCATAACGCGTTTACAGATTTGTTGGAATACAAAGGGTATGTATACTGCAGCTTCAGGGAAGGCTCCCGTCACGTACCCGGATCGAATGGTGTAGGACGAATTTTGAGAACGAAGGACGGAAATATCTGGGAGGATTTTGCCACGTTGCATAAAGAAGGTATTGATCTGCGGGATCAAAAGCTCTCTGTAATGCCGGACGGGCGTATGCTTTGCCTGATGGGCGGTTCGGTATATGATACTACCAAAAAGCCTTCGAAACTGCTGGGTATGTATCCGCAAGTATCTTTTATGGGGCGGGATATGAAATTTACAACGCCTGAAAAGGCGGTGGTCGAAAATGCAGGGAACAACTGGATCTGGAGGCTTACCTGGTATAAAGGTGCCGGGTATGGAATCGACTATGGCAACGGCATTAAGGCATTGCTGGTGAAAACAACCGATGGTAAAACATTTAAAAAAGTAACGGAGCTGAACATCGATGGCGCGCCCAACGAATCGACCATACGGTTTGATGCACGGGGTAAAATGTACATCCTGGTGCGCAGGGAACAGGGCGATAAAATGGGTGTGCTGGCTACCGGCACCGCTCCTTTCACCAGTTTCAACTATCAAAAACTTGATTATCGTGTAGGCGGTCCGGATTTTATTTTTTCGCCTGACGGCCGGAAGCTGCTGATAGGAACCCGTTTGTATCTGCCCTCCGGCGAAAAGACGGGTATCCGGGTAACCGATCTTAACGGTAAGCTGATTAAAACCCTCACGCTGGAAAGCGGCGGCGATTGCAGCTACCCGGGCATGCTTATTAAAAATAAACAATTATGGGTGAGCTATTATTCTTCCCACGCAGGAAAAACGGCTATCTATTTCACTAAAATCCCCCTGAGCGACCTTTTAAAATGAGTTGCGGCCGTTTAGCCGGACTGCTCCTGACAATTACATAAAAAAAGTACCTTTAAGAACCCGTCGTGATGGGCGGGAGGAGCACTTAAAATAATTTTTATGGCAATTCAATCGATCAACCCGGTTAACGGTAAAATTATAAAATCCTATAAAGAAGAAACAGAAAAGAAATGTGCTCAAAAAATTGAATTAGCCGAAAAAGCCTGGCTGAAATGGCGCCGTACATCCTTTGAAGAAAAAGCAGAACGTCTGCTGAAAGCCGCGTCGCTATTGCGAATACGTAAAGAGACACTGGCAAAGCTGATGGCCTTGGAAATGGGAAAACCATTGAGAGATGGCATCGGGGAAATTGAAAAATGCGCATTGGCCTGCGAATACTATGCAGAAAAAGGAGCTGCTCTGTTAAAGGATGAACCGGTGAAAACGGAAGCGAAGAAAAGCTTTGTGACGCTGCAGCCCATAGGCATTGTATTGGCCGTAATGCCCTGGAATTTTCCTTACTGGCAGAGTTTTCGTTTTATTGCTCCTGCTTTAATGGCCGGCAATGTGGGGCTGTTGAAACATGCTTCGAATGTACCAGGCTGTGCCTTGTCTATAGAAAAAGTTCTTCTGGATGCCGGGTTTCCCAAAGGGGTGTTTCAAACCCTTTTAATCGGGAGTAAGCGCGTGCAAAAAGTGATCGAGCATCCATTGGTAAAAGCCGTAACCCTTACTGGCAGTACAGAAGCCGGCAGTCGCGTAGCGGAAAGAGCCGGAGCGTTAATAAAAAAAACAGTTTTGGAATTAGGCGGCAGTGATCCTTATATAATTCTTGAAGATGCCGACCTGGAGCTGGCTGCAGCTATTTGTGCGCAAAGCCGGCTGATCAATAATGGCCAAAGCTGTATTGCCGCCAAGCGCTTTATTGTAGTGCGTAAAGTGGAAAAGGAATTTGTGCGATTGTTTAAAGAAAGAATGAGCCATAAACGATTAGGTGACCCGCTGGAGGCGCAAACCGAATTGGGGCCGATGGCGCGGGCCGATTTACGGGATGAGCTGCACCGGCAGGTTCTGAAGAATATCAATGAAGGCGCTACCTGTATTCTTGGCGGCAGCATTCCTGATTTTAAGGGAGCACATGCCTTTTATGAGCCTACTATTTTAACCGGTGTCAAAAAGGGAATGACGGGTTACCGCGAGGAGCTCTTTGGCCCCGTGGCCTGCGTGATCACTGCCCGGAACGAAGCACATGCAATTGCGATCGCTAACGACACCTCTTTTGGCCTGGGTGCGGCCGTGTTTACCAAAGATATTGCAAAAGGAGAACGCATCGCCCGTGAGGAACTCGAGGCCGGAGCTTGTTTTGTGAACACGTTTGTAAAGTCGGATCCCCGCATGCCCTTTGGCGGTGTAAAGCAATCCGGTTATGGCCGTGAGTTGGGCAGCTATGGGATCAAAGAATTTGTAAATATTAAAACGGTTTGGCGGTAGAAGAATTAGAATTGAAAAATAAGAAATTAGGAATGTAAAATGTAGAACGCCAACTACCAATACAACCGTCATCCCGAATGAAATGAGGGATCCCGTGTATAAGAGAACGGAGAATCGGAAATCATAAATCAGCGATCAGAAATATATATTGGCTTATTTTTGTATTTGCCGAAACGATTCAACCGACAAACAATGAAAAGAGCCTTATCCGTTTATTGCCTCCTGCTGCAATTGTTATTTACACTTACGCCGCGGGCACAACAAGCCGTTACGCCAACTACGGCGCTGGAGCACTATCTTCAAAACGGGGATACCACCTATAAATGGGAAATCAAAGATTCTGCGGTATTGGAAAATAGCAGGGTGTACAATCTGCTGCTTACTTCCCAGCAATGGCATGGTTATACCTGGACGCACCAGCTGACATTACTGGTGCCTGCCGAAAATCGATATGATGGCGCCCTGCTCTTTATCACAGGGGGAAGTAATAATAAGGAAACGGGTTTGCCGAACTGGAATGGGAATAACGATCAGCTGCTGCAGGCGATGGAGGCGATGGCCGTCCGTAATAAAGCTACCGTAGCCGTGCTGCGGCAGGTACCGCATCAGCCCGTTTTCGGAAACCTCAAAGAAGATGCGGCTATTTCCTATACGCTGCATCAGTTTAAAGCGGATAAAGATTATAGCTGGCCGCTCCTGTTCCCGATGGTCAAAAGCGCCACGCGGGCTATGGACGCCGTCCAGGAGTTTTCAATAAAACAGCAGCACCCGGTGCACCGCTTCGTGGTAGCCGGCGCCTCTAAACGGGGATGGACAACCTGGCTTACCGGGGCCAGCGACCCTCGTGTGGTCGCCCTTGCGCCAATGGTGATCGATGTGCTGAATATGCCGGTAAACCTGCAGCACCAGTTGGAAGCCTATGGCGGTTACAGTGAAGAAATAAAAGACTATGTACAGCTGGGCATTGTGCAGGGTATGACAACGGGGCAGGGCAGAGACCTGGTTACGATGATCGACCCCTTTTCTTATCGCAGAAAACTTTCTCAGCCCAAGCTGATCTTTATAGGCACTAATGACCCTTATTGGGTGATCGACAATGTTAAAAATTACCTGGCGGCCCTTCCCGGACAAAACCTGCTGAATTACACGCCTAACGCGGGACATGATCTCAATAAAGGTATTACGGCCTTCCCCGCGCTAAGCGCCTTTTTTGGGATGACGATGGCCCGCGAATCGTACCCGGTATGCAGTTGGAAAACTACGGTAAAAAATAAGACAGTTCAATTGGATATTACCGTTACAACTGCCGGGTTAAAAGGGGTGCGGCTTTGGTATGCCAATGCTCCCACACGCGATTTTAGAAAAGAAGAATGGAAGAGCCGCGAACTGGCAACGGCTGCTGATCCCGTTATAACCACTATGGAAAAACTACCGGAGTCAGGCTACCATGCATTTTATGTGGAACTGACTTACGGGCGCCCCGGCGGCGATAGCTATACCATTTGCACAAGGGCATTTATGACAGATGTCAAAAGGGTTTTGTAGCATGAGAAATGAAAAGCAGGAAATAAGAAATGTAAAGTACTGAACACCTATGCCGCCTTCATCCCGAAAGAACAGAGGGATCCCGTACTTATGAAAACCGAGAATCAATAACAAGATGGTTTGGGCCGTTGTCCGCTACAAACGCTATTTTTGATATATTGACTTATTTTTAAAATTAAATGGAAAGCAAACTGATAAACAAAGACAGACGGCTGCCGAGAGTGCAGCAGGTAGTTGAATTCATCAGGAAAGGAATTGAAAAAGGGCAATTCAAATTTGACGATCAGCTTCCCACCATAAACGGGTTTAGCAGCCGTTATGGCGTAGCGCGTGATACGGTGGAAAAGGCTTACCGGTTGTTAAAACAAAGCGGCCATATACGGTCTATGCCCGGCAGAGGCTATTTTGTTGATGCCAGGAAAAAGGACCAATTACGCATATTGTTGGTTTTAAATAAACTGAGTGCCTATAAAAAGATCGTGTATAATAGTTTTGTGAAAACGCTGGGAGACAGGGCCCGCGTAGACCTGCAGGTGCATCATTATAATTTTCGGTTGTTAAAAGAGATCGTTGAGTCTAAAATGGGCCAGTATCATTACTACGCCATAATGCCTCATTTCGACGGGAAACTAAAACAAGCAGATCTTATTAAAACTCTAAATAAAGTTCCGGAAGACGAATTGATCATTCTTGACAAAAGGGTAAAAGGATTGAAGACGGGCTGCATTGAAGTGTTTCAGGATTTTGAAAAGGATATTTACCAGGCATTGGTATCGGCAAAAGACATTCTTGCGAAGTATACAACATTGTCAATTATACTAAGAACGGATAGCCTGCATCCTAAAGAGATCATTGACGGGGCCGGTAAGTTTTGTGAACAGACTGGCCGGAAATTTAGTGTTTTGTCCGGGCTGGAAGAAGAAACCTTAACGCCTGGTAAAGTGTATATAGATACCTCGGAATCAGATCTGGCGGTACTTTTAAAGAAATCGAAAGAGCAGGGATTGGTGCCGGGTAAGGATATTGGGATTATTTCTTTTAATGAAACGGCCCTGAAAGACTTGTTGAATATTACGGTTATTACAACTGATTTTGCGGCGATGGGTACAAAAGCGGCAGAGTGCATTCTAAGTAATAAAAAAGAAAAAATTGCTAACCCGTTTTATATGATCAGGAGAAGCTCTGTTTAGAACGAATTGTTTCAGTTCGGGCAGATGTTTCGGCGTTATCAAAGCGACAGGATCTTGCCCTGACTGCTGTTGAAACAATAAGAAACCCTTCCGGGATACTTATTAGAAACGATTAAGCATTTTTTATTTGGCTTGATGAAGCAGGTGAGTGCAGGACGGTTATATGATTTCGTTTTCTGAAATTCGGTGTACAAACGATTGGGTAAGCGTTGTCATAGTTTAAACGAAAGCTGGTTGGGTTTCGTATTTTTTTTATTTAAAAGAAATCCGCTGCAGGGGCTGTAATCAATTTTTTAATCCGGCTGTGTATGATGAATCTTTTGAGTTTTTTCAGGATCAGAAAATATGCAGATCTGTGTTGGGCTGCAGCCCTCTTTGTTCGCCTTCCGGACGGTTTAACTTTCACTATACATGCAAGTAAAATGCGGTAATTTGTAAAAACCGGATTATTAATGCAAAACAATATTATAACGATCAGAAAAAAGATGAAGAACATTTTTTATTACGCAAGAACAGGGATTGTTTCGATAATGGTATTGTTGACGGGTGTGGGCTACGCCCAACAACCAGGTGTAGCGCGAAAGAAGAGCACGACGAGTTTGCTTCGCGAAAATTTTTTTATGCCGCCGGATTCAGTAAGGCCCAGCATATATTGGTATTGGCTGAGTGATAATATCTCTGTGGAAGGAGTGAAAAAAGACATTGCTGCAATGAAGGCAATAGGTATTGGCAGGGCTTTTATCGGTAATATTGGTTTGAGCGCAAAGGAAGTGCCTTATGGTAAAGTGCCCCTTTTTTCACCCGGTTGGTGGGAGGTAACAAAGGCTGCCATCAGCACCGCTGCCCGCGAAGGGATCGACATCGGCATGTTTAACGGACCCGGCTGGAGCCAGAGCGGTGGCCCCTGGATCAAACCCGGTCAATCGATGCGCTATCTGTCGGCAGTTGAAAAAAAAGTTTCAGGGCCGCAGCAATTGGTGCTGAAGCCGGATGCTGTACCACCCGGCTTTCAGCAAGTAACGGTGCTGGCGTTTCCAATGCCGGAACAGGATGCAGATGAAATAGCCGGTCACGCCCCTGTGATCACGTCTTCACCCGGTGCAAAAGAAACGCAGCAGCTGATGGACGGAAATTTGCAAACGGCGGGTTTGTTTCCCGGTCAGACAGCCGTAGATCTTGACATAGCCGTTGCGGAACCATTCACTGCCAGAAGCCTGGTGCTTTATCCCGCAGAAAGCCCGTTTAAAGCTACTATTGCATTACAGGTAAAGGATGCTGGTAGCTATCATACCATAAAACAAATTGAATTTGATCGCAGCAATCCCGCAAAAAATGTAGGCTTTGTGCCCTATGCACCGGTGGCGCTGTCTTTCCCGGAAGTTACTGGTAAACAATTCCGGGTGGCGGTAACCGGCATACAGGGCAAAGCAGGCTTTGCGGAAATAAAGCTGCTGGCGGCGCCCAGGATAGAGCGGTATATGGAAAAACAACTGGCTAAGATGTTCCAGACACCATTGCCTTTGTGGAACGAATACCAGTGGCCCCGGGAGGTAGAACCGGATCATAAATCGCTTATGATAGACCCTTCCCATGTAATAGATATTACTAAAAATACGGCACCTGATGGCACATTACATTGGAATGTTCCTCGGGGCAATTGGATCGTTGTGCGTTATGGGATGCTGCCTACCGGCGTAACCAACAGCCCCGCTTCAAAAGAGGGACAGGGGCTGGAAATAGATAAATTGAGTAAGGCAGCCCTGGAGTATCATTTTAATTCTTTTGTAGGTAAAGTGCAGCAGCGCCTCTCGCCTGCAGAGCGCAAGGCGTTGAAATGGGTAGTGGCAGACAGTTATGAAACGGGCTCGCAAAACTGGACAGATGATATGATCACTGCTTTTCGGAAACAATATGGATATGATCCCAAACCCTGGTTGCCGGTGCTTACAGGAAGGGTAGTGGGCAGTGCTGAACAGTCGGATCGTTTTCTATGGGACCTGCGCCGGCTGGTGGCGGACCGGGTTGCATATGATTACGTGGGCGGATTGCGGGAGGTAAGCCACCGGCATGGCATGAAGCTTTGGTTGGAAAACTATGGCCACTGGGGCTTCCCGTCCGAATTTTTAAAGTACGGTGGCCAAACGGATGAAGTGGCTGGCGAATTCTGGAATGAAGGCTCCCTGGGTAATATCGAATGCCGGGCTGCATCCTCCGCCGCGCATATTTATGGTAAGAATAAAGTAACCGCAGAATCCTTTACTGCCGGCGGTCTTACTTTTGAACGTTATCCGGCGCTACTGAAGCGCCGCGGCGACTGGGCGTTTACTGAAGGGATTAATAATACCTTGCTGCATGTGTTTATTACCCAGCCCTATGAAGATCGTAACCCCGGTGTGGACGCGGGTTTCGGAACAGAGTTTAACCGTAAAAATACCTGGTTCTACCAGGGGAAAGCCTTTGTTGACTATATAAGAAGATGTAATTACATGCTGCAGCAGGGCAAGCCGGTAAATGATGTGGCGTATTTTATTGGCGAAGATGCGCCGAAAATGACGGGCGTGCGCGATCCGGAACTGCCCGCAGGCTATTCTTATGATTATATCAATGCAGAAGTGATTGAGAAAAGATTAAGTGTGAAAGCCGGCCGGCTGGTATTGCCCGATGGAATGAGTTACCGGCTGCTGGTATTGCCGAAGCTGGAAACTATGCGCCCCGAACTACTGCGTAAGATCAAAGATCTGGTAGCGGCCGGCGCCATCCTGTTGGGGCCTGCGCCCGATCGTTCGCCCAGCCTGCAACAATATCCGGCAGCAGACAAAGAAGTGCAATTGCTGGCGGCCACACTTTGGAAAGGAGTGGACGGTGTGCATACGAAACATGCCCGCTTCGGAAAGGGCCAGGTATTTTCGGGGATGACAATGCAGGAAGCTTTGGATTACCTGCAATTGGTGCCGGATATGAAAGTGCCTGATGAAAAGCCTCCCGTGTTGTACGCCCATCGCTCAACGCCGGCTGCGGAAATTTATTTTATTACGAATCAAACGGACCAGACTATTGATATTCAACCGGAGTTTCGTGTAGAAAATCGGGAACCCGAGTGGTGGGACGCGGTAACTGGCAGTGCACGCAGCTTGCCCGTTTATACGACAAAAGGAAGTACGATGGTAGTGCCCTTAAAGCTGGCAGCATTTCAGAGCGGGTTTGTAGTATTTCGCAAAAACACATCGGCTGTGCGCGACATAAAAGGAAGTAATTTTCCCGATCCCGTAAAAATACAGGAGTTGACCGGCCCCTGGACGGCTCAGTTCGATGCCGCGCAGCGGGGCCCCTCAGCGCCTGTCCTATTTGACCAGTTGACCGATTGGAGTCGCAACAGCGATGAGCGCATCCGCGATTATTCGGGAACGGCGATCTATCATACAACATTCACTGTTGATCAATTGCCGGGAAGTGGAAGTGTTTATCTCGACCTGGGTAAGCTAAGCGCAATGGCTAAAGTGAAACTGAATGGCATTGACCTGGGTACTGTATGGACGGCCCCCTGGAAAGTGGAAGCCTCCAGGGCAGTAAAGCAGGGGCAAAATAAGCTGGAGATAGAAGTGGTGAACACATGGGTGAACCGGCTGATCGGCGATAGCAAATTACCTGCATCAGAGCGAAAAACCTGGAGTAATGTAAATCCCTACAAACCTGACAGTCACTATCAGCCTTCTGGATTGCTGGGGCCCGTTCGGTTGCAACAATACAATTAATTATGAGACGCGTACAATACCTGTTGGCGGGTATGGTTTTATTGTTGGCCTTCGATCATCTTGCAGCACAACCACTTTATGGTACCGATGAGCTGGGCAGAACATTAATACAAAATGATGAAGCCGGCAACCCAAAGCCAAATCGGCACATTGCATTATTTTATTTTTTATGGCAGGGAGATAAAGGATCACCTACTTCGCCCCGCCATTGGGACCTGGGTGTGATTGAGGCGGCACATCCGGAGGTTTTTGCAAATAGTAAGGATTCCAACTGGGGCGGCGCTGTGGGTAGCTATTATTATTGGGGCCAGCCGGTTTACGGGTATTACCGGGGCGATGATTATTGGGTGCACCTCCGGAACATTCAGTTGCTTACCGATGCCGGAGTGGATCTGTTGGTGCTCGATGCCACCAATACAATTACCTATCCGCTGCAATCAGAAGTGCTGATGCAGGCCATTGACGCTGTGCGGGCGCAGGGAAAAACGCCGCCGGCCGTTGTGTTTTATACCAATACGGCATCAGGAAAAACCATGCAGGCAATATATGATCAGTTTTATAAACAAGGCGCCCGCTACCGGCATCCC
Source organism: Niabella sp. (assembly GCA_017744795.1). Classification (GTDB taxonomy): domain Bacteria; phylum Bacteroidota; class Bacteroidia; order Chitinophagales; family Chitinophagaceae; genus Niabella. The sequence goes on from JAGIAQ010000016.1 coordinate 42,567, forward strand.
GGCTGTTGGTTTTACCTGGAGGGCAAACCGCTGATTATCGGCGTTACAAAAGAAGCAGCTGGAACATCTTATCAATCCTTTTTTACATTCAGGGAAGCGCAATGGCCCAATGTGCCGGCGGTGACCAATGGCTGGCCCTGGATCAGTTTTACCCGCAAACCTGAGGTATATATGAATACCCACGGTGAAAAAGAGATCGCCAATGTGTCTGTTGCCCAGCACCCGGATCCAGCGGCAGGCATGGGGGGCTCGGCTTTTTATGGCAACACCAGAAATTGGGGAAGAAGCTATCATAACAATCATCCGGGCAATCCGGCTAAAGACATCCGGTATGGCTACAACATACAGGAGCAGTGGGATGCGGTTTTGAAAGAGCAGTTGCCGTTTATTTTTGTTACCGGCTGGAACGAATGGATTGCGGGCCGCTGGAAAAGCACCGATGGCGACCCCCGGCATTCTTATTTTTGCGATCAGGCAAGTCCCGAATACAGTCGCGAGATAGAACCTACGCGTACCGCTGGTTTGAACGATAATTATTACATGCAGCTGGTAAATAATATCCGGCGCTATAAGGGTGTTGAAAAAAACAGGAGCTCCGCGCCGGTTAAAAATATGAACGGCCTCAGTAGCTGGAAAAAGATTGCCCTTGTTTATACTGATTATACCGGCGACACAAAGCCCCGCAATCATCCCGGTGCACAGTCGGCCCCCCTTGTTAGCTATACCAACACTACGGGCCGGAATGATTTTCGCCTGATGAAAGTAGCGCATGGCAAAACAAAAATATTCTTTTATGCCGAAACGGTAAATAACATAACACCGGTGTCGGGCGATAATTGGATGCGCCTGTATCTTGATTGGGACTGCAATGCAGGAACCGGTTGGAATGGGTATGATTACCGTATTGTAGAAGGAACAATGCTGCAGCAATACCGGGGCCATTGGGTAACGATCAATAGTAACGCGCTTAAAAAAGAAGTGAACGGGAACCATATGATGATTACCGTTCCGATGTATCTTCTTAACGGGATGTCGTCAAAAGGGTTTGAATTCAAGTGGACCGATAACATGCAAAAAGAAGACCCGATGGATTGGTATATTAACGGGGATGCAGCGCCGGGAGGGAGATTCAATTACCGGTATACACCTGAGTAAGAACATGCAGTAAATGATCGGAGAGAAGTGTAAAGATCTTTATAACGCGTGGCGAAGGGGGTATAAAAATTGAAATCTTTAATATGAAAAAGTGCAAATTGTTGGCGCCTTATTTCGGATTACAAAGGGGGAAATGCTTTTGAACGATAGCGATAATTTCTGGCAAAATGATCCGCCGGAAAAACAAGCCTATATAAACGATCTTATATGTGACGAATACAATATCCTAAAAAAAATTTGGAATGCCCGTTTTCTTTATTATATTCGTTTTATCTTCTTGGCCCAAGAACCGATATGGGAATTACCTTCTGAAACCCATGCTGATTGCGAAAAAGTAGGAAAACACAAAAACAAGCTTTTATGAACAACCAAAAATTCAATTTAGACAAAATGGGACTTGTATCTATGACTGAAACTGAAATGCAAGATTTAGACGGAGGAGGTCTTGGAGGACTAATGACTCTTCTTACAGGTGTTGGACAGGGGGTAGCAGATACGGCAAACGGCATCCTTGGATCTGCTGATCAGGCTACAGGATTAGTAACTGCTTTGAATGGCATCGTTTTTCATTAACATTTAATATCAAGGCATTAAGGAAGTTGCCCTGGTAACGGGGCAATTTCCTTTACTATTATTTTATTTCTTGTTATACGGTACTTCATTTATTTTAAATAACTAAAAGTAAATGAAGACGAGTGTGTTTTGCGTTCTTTTGTGCCGATCTTCCATCGACAGACAGCCCGCGTACGCTCAATGGCGCGTTTCGATTTTTTTTTTGGCCGACTCCGTAACTGTTTTGTTTCAATAAGTGTAGTTGTGCCTTTTTATCCTTTTATCTGGTTCGAATTTCGGCCATTTCAATGATGCTTTTCAGTTAGTTACTTACACAAGCCTGTGAGAGACGTTCCTTTTCCTGGTTAATTAAATATAAATCACAATTCATTTTTCCGAATTGCTACCTCTTCTCCAATCTTCCGACACTACTATTGCTTATCTGCCTGCATTTAGGAAGCGCAGCTATGCTTTATACTGGGTGGCAGTGTTAATGGCGGTTGTTACACTTGCCTGCCTGCCTTTTATACATACTACTATTGCAGTTACAGCACAGGGCGTCACGCGCCCGCAAAATGAGCGTACAGAAGTAAGGCCGCTTATCAGTGGTATGATTGATGCGCTTTATTTTAAAGAAGGCAGCCACATTACCAAAGGTGATATACTGTTGCGTATAAAAGACCGCGTAACTCCAAGCAAAAAAATACTTAATAATTTTGAAATAAATCAGCGGGAACAGTTTATTCACGACTTGGAGGTGCTCACTACTTCTGAGCCTGGCGAACGTTTGCTGCTGCAATTGTCTTCCCCGCTCTATAGAGCACAGCTAAGCAAATATCTGCACCAGAAAGCCGACCAGGAAACCGCTGTAAAAAAAGCAGGCAATGATTTAGATATCAGTGCTAAACTTGCCAGCGAAAAAGTAATTGCGCGCAAAGAATTGTTTGATACACAGGCACAATACGACAGGGCAAATGCTGGTTATAAAGCCTTCACGCGCGAACAGCAGAGTAATTGGCAACAACAGCTTTCGCAATACCGTTTAGAGTTATCGCAATACCGCGATCAGCTAAACCAGGTAAACATCGATGCTTCATATTACGAGGTAAAAGCACCTGTTTCCGGCACCTTGCAGGGCATCAACGACAAATATACAGGCTCCCTGATACAGCCAGATAAAGCGGTGTGTACTATTTCGCCGGATGGTAGTTTGCTTGGCGAATGCTATGTATTACCCAAAGACATAGGGTTAATAAAGGCCGGACAACAAGTGCATTTCCAGATAGATGCTTTTAATTATAACTATTTTGGCGTACTTACCGGAAAAGTAACCGCTATTGACAACGATTATACTTTTATCAATACTGTCCCGTTATTTAAAGTGCGTTGTAGTTTTGATACCACTCAACTGCACTTGAAAAATGGCTTTTCCGGACATTTACAAAAGGGGCTTACGTTCCAATCCCGGTTTGTTATTGGGGAACGTACATTATGGCAACTGCTTTGGGATAAAATAGATGACTGGTTAAATCCCGCTGCGCCGGCAAATAAATCATGAAGAAGGGAACGAAAGTTAAACAACGGGATATTACAGATTGCGGTGCTGCCTGCATTGCATCGGTAGCCGCACATTATCAATTACAACTACCGGTAAGCCGCATACGGCAGTATGCCGGTACTGACAAGCATGGAACAAATGTATTAGGTTTAATAGCCGCGGCAGAACATTTGGGCTTTCAGGCCAAAGGTGCAAAGGGTGGCATCGACAGCCTTGTCCAAATACCGTTACCGGCCATCGCACATATTGTGCTGGAAAACGGGCTGCATCATTATGTAGTGCTTTACAAAGTTTCTTCAAAAAGTATTACTTACATGGACCCGGCCGGGGGACAGATGTATACTAAAACAATAGAGGAATTTGCAAAAGTATGGAGCGGTGTCATTGTGCTGTTGCTGCCTGGCGAAGATTTTGTAAAAGGTTCTCAAAAAATATCGAATGGCAGGCGTTTCCTGCAGTTGGTAACACCGCACAAAAGTATGCTGTTACAGGCTTTGGTAGGGGCGGTACTTTATACCATTCTTGGTTTGAGCACGTCTGTGTATGTGCAAAAAATAGTTGATTTTGTTCTGGTTGATGGCAACGGACGCTTGTTGAACCTGTTAAGTATAGCGATGGTTGTTATTTTGATTTTCCAGTTTATTCTCAATTATTTCAAATCGGTGATCGGTTTGCGCACCGGACAAATGATAGATGCCCGGTTGATACTGGGGTACTACAAACATCTGCTTCAATTGCCCCAGCGCTTTTTCGATACCATGCGCGTGGGGGAGATTATCAGCCGTGTCAATGATGCTGTAAAGATTCGTTTGTTCATAAATGATGTGGCGCTTAATTTAATCGTAAATATTTTGATCATTGGCTTTTCTATCGGCATTATGTTCCTGTATTATTGGAAATTGGCGCTTATTACGCTTGCAGTAATACCCGTGTACGCTGTTATTTATTGGATAAGCAATCGTATCAATAAAAAATGGCAACGTCGACTTATGGAGAATAGTGCAGCGCTGGAAACCCAGTTAGTAGAAAGTATTAATGCTATAGGGTCTATAAAGCGGTTTGGATTGGAAGAATATGCAAATACAAAAACAGAGGCGGGATTTATCCGTTTGTTACGATCAACATATGCAAGTGGGATCAAAGGAATACACCTTGGAAATTTTTCCTTTTTTTTTACCCAACTATTTACTGTTATCATTCTCTGGTCGGGAAGTTATTTTGTATTGGATCGTTCGCTATCGCCTGGCGAGCTACTTTCGTTTTACGCGCTGATCGGCTATTTTACCGGGCCGGCAGCCTCTTTAATCGGAGCAAATAAAAATATTCAGGATGCTTTAATAGCTGCAGACAGATTATTTGAGATTATTGACCTGGAAGTGGAAGGCTCTGATGAAAATAAGGCCGGTTTAACGCCTGATCTTGTGGGGGATATCCGGTTCAGCGATGTGCATTTCCGTTATGGAACCAGAACACCGGTATTTGAAGGTTTAAACATGCTGATTAAAAAGGGGGAAAGTACGGCTATTGTGGGCGAAAGCGGTAGTGGGAAATCCACGCTGCTATCTCTGCTGCAAAATTTATACCCTTTGCAACAGGGTGACATTGTTATAGGGGCATTAAATATAAAATTGGTAACGACTCAAAGCCTGAGAAAAATAATTGCAGTGGTACCGCAACAAATAGATCTGTTTGCTGGTACTGTAATTGAAAATATTGCCGTAGGTGATTATGAGCCGGATATGCAAAAGGTTTTGGAGATAAGTGTCTTATTAGGATTAAATGAATTTGTTGAAAAATTGCCCAACAGTTATTATGCTGTTATCAGCGAAAGGGGGACAAATCTTTCGGGCGGCCAAAGACAACGGCTGGCAATAGCCCGCGCATTGTATCGCAATCCGGAAATCCTGATTCTGGACGAGGCCACATCCTCCCTGGATCCTGTTAGTGAACAAAAAGTACAGCACACATTAAAATGGTTTAAACAACAGGGAAAGACCATCATTGTAATAGCGCACAGACTTACTACGGTACGAAATTGCGATACAATACTTGTCTTGGATAACGGTAAATTAGTTGAAAAAGGAAACCATGATACTTTATTAAAAAGCAGCGGACATTATTTACGTCTTTGGAAGTATCAAAGTGAAGGTATTAACTCCTGATTACAACTTTTACATACACAGGAAGCGTATTTTTGAAGTAAAACCGGCATTGTTATGAAACCTCAGTTTGCTGGCAGGATCCGTTCGATCGATATCATGCGGGGCATTACCTTATGTCTGATGCTGTTTGTAAATGACCTCTATGAACCAGGCGTGCCGCATTGGCTGGTGCATACAAAAGCGGAGACCGACGGTATGGGCCTGGCTGATTGGGTATTCCCCGGCTTCTTGTTTATGGTAGGGCTTTCGATACCCTTTGCGATAGATTCCCGGAGAAAAAAAGGAGATGGATGCCAGCAACTGGTGTTGCATATCCTGTTGCGGTCGCTCAGCTTGCTGATCATCGGATTATTGATACTCAACGGAGGCCGTGTGAATCCTCAATTGACCGGAATGCCGGTGCTCCTATGGAAATCGCTGGTCTATATATGTATCTTCCTGGTGTGGAATGCCTATCCCGTTATTAAGCGAATAAAGTCGCTCTTTATATTGCTGCAGCTTTTGGGGGGCGGGGGATTGCTTTATCTTGCCTGGATCTTTAAGGCGGGCACCCCGGGGGATGTTAAATGGATGGAAACCGGG
>JAGIAQ010000170.1:0-2972 GCA_017744795.1 Niabella sp.
GTTTGCGGCTGATAATTTTCAAATTCACCCGGCATTCTCTTATTTCTTTGAGCACCAACTTCATTTTATGAATAAAATCAGCCTTTGACTCTGCGGCTTGTGCTTCCCCGTATATTAAGGCACAAGCTGTGCCACTCCTAGAGAGCTGATATTCCAGGTTCTGACCTGCTTTTGTAGAAGGTAATAACTCACAAACATCCAGACTCATGCAGGCAAAATCAACCAGCCGATCTTCTAAATCAAAGTTGTGTGTATTTTTCATGGTGTTTTATTTTTTCGGTTAATTATTTCAAATTTCTTATTTCTTATTTCTAAACCGCCACCGTTCCTTTTATCCCCGGATGCGCTTCATAATTAACCAGTTCAAAATCTTCATAAACAAAATCGAAAATGTTTTTTACGGCTGGATTGAGCTTCATTTGCGGTAAGGAAAAGGGCGTGCGGGAAAGCTGTAGTTTTACCTGCTCCAGGTGGTTATTGTAAATATGCACATCTCCAAAACTATGAATGAACTCACCTGGCTCCAGGTCGCACACCTGTGCGATCATCAGCGTCAACAGGGCGTAAGACGCGATATTAAAAGGAACCCCCAGAAATACATCAGCGGAACGCTGGTACAACTGGCAGCTCAAACGGGGCTTTCCCCCTTCCTTTGGAGTGGCTACATAAAACTGAAACAGGGTATGACAGGGCATCAACGCCATTTCCGGTAGTTCGCCCACGTTCCAGGCATTCACGATCAGCCTCCGGCTATCGGGGTTCTTTTTTATCTGGCTGATGAGATCGCTGATCTGGTCGGTCACTTTGCCATCCTTCCCTTCCCAGCTGCGCCATTGTTTACCATAAACGGGGCCCAGTTCTCCTTTCTCATCGGCCCACTCATCCCAAATGCGGACGCCATGCTCCTTCAGGTACTGAATATTGGTCTCGCCCTTTAAAAACCAGAGCAGTTCGTAAATAATGCTTTTTAAATGCAGTTTTTTTGTAGTGACCATGGGAAACCCTTTTTGCAGGTCAAAACGCATCTGGTAGCCAAAAGTGCTGATGGTGCCGGTGCCGGTACGGTCTGTTTTTTCGACCCCGGTATCTAAAATATGCTGAAGAAGATCAAGGTATTGTTGCATGCCTGCAAGATAGCGATTATCAGGGCAATGCTAAAATCGACTGTGTGAAACCTGTGCATTTATGGAGCCGGTGTTGGGCCAGGGATAGCTGGCAAACCAGATCAAAAGCTCCCCAAGCTGCTGCTGGTGATCCTGGAGCCAGGCCTCGTTCATAACATTCTCCGAAGGTAAAAACAGCTGGTGCGCAAAGCGCTCGCAGTAGTTATGCTCCTGCAGCGACCGGAAAAAAGGCAGATAAAATTGCTGCCAGAAATCAGGATATGTACCCCCCGTCACCGACAACCGGGTTTCGATCACTTGCGTTACCTGGCGGGCAAAACGGTCGCCGGGCAGCAGTTCCTTTGTTTGCAATAAAGTGGCGGAGTCTGTATTCATTAACGCACGAATGGTTGTTAACGCCTCTGCGGCACGCGGACTTTTATTATCAAACAGCAGGTACACCATATACGAAAGAACAGCTTCCGTTTTATGATTCCCATAAAGGAGCATACGCCCCATCAGGTAGTGCGATGGCGCGTAATGCGGGCTTTTCAATAGTGCAACTTTCAGTTCGGCCATTCCTTTTTCCGGAGCTTTTCGTCTAAAATAACTCACCGCTTCACTATAATTCAGAATACCGTAATCAGGAGCTTTTTTACTTCCCTGCTTATATACTTTTAATGCCTTTTTGGGGTTTCCTTCCTGGTCCAGCGCCATGCCCCAGGTGCTATAGGCATCGCCGATCATATTAATATCCGCGCTCTTATTTTTTATGATCTGCCGGCTCATGCCGATGGCGTCCTTAAACTTCCGGCTGGCCATCAGCGTATAAGATTTCTCGAATTGTGCGGGAAGGAAGCCCGGGGCCATAGCCAATGCTTCGTCGTACTTTTTGATGGCCTCATCAAAACGCCCCTGGTCGTTCAGTTCCACACCTTCGCTGATCAGATCCCTGATATAGCTGGAATCCTGCCCATATCCCTTTAAAACCAATAGCAGTAACAAAATAAGCAGTGAGCCCCTCATCCTGGAAGATTTGATTCAAAAGTACGCTTGAATCAGGGTATCCGGGCTCATTATTTTTTTTAATACGCTGCGGTAAAGCGCAGACCGGTATGTTTGGGTGCTTCCGCTTCGTCAATAATAGCTACTGCAAGGTCCTCAACCGACAAAAGGCTTCTTCCGTTGGCATCAAATACGGGGTTATCCAGCCCGGTGCGATAGTTACCTGTACGCCCCGTTGTAACGCCAGGATTCATTTCTATTGCGGGACTAAAGAAGGTCCAGTCCAGTTGTTTATTTGCCTTCAGCAGCTCAAGATAATCCCTGGCTGCAGCCGCTCCCTGCCTGTAAGCCTCAGGAAAATCAGGTCCGTCTACCAGCTGCTTTCCGGCTATATACAAACTTCCTGCACCGCCTATAACAATGAAACGTTTTACCCCGGCAGCACCAACCGCCTTTTCAATTTCCCTTGCCCCGGAGAGATAATCGTTGTACAGGTTGGGATTGGTCCACCCGGCGTTAAAAGCGCTGATCACCACATCGCTTCCGGTAAGGGCCTTCGTCAATTCACCGGTGTTGGCGATGTCAATATTTTGTAGGGTTAACAAAGGATTCTTTTCGGTAACCGATGCGGTGTTCCGCGCCAATGCCAGCACCTGGTGCCCTTTCAGTAAGGCTTCTTTTAAAATTGCGCTGCCTGTAAAACCGGTAGCGCCAATAATTGCAATTTTCATTTTTTGAAATTTATATATTATGTATTATTTTTTATTACAGTTTTACTTAAAAAAAATCAAACCCGGTCCACCAGGTCTTTAACCGTCATGGAATGAAAGCGCCGGAGCAACACTTTTTCTGCCTCTTCATTAA
>JAGIAQ010000170.1:2982-6761 GCA_017744795.1 Niabella sp.
TGCCTACGGGACAATGCTGATTAGGGAGATTCTTAGAATGTGCGAACAATCCATCATTATAAATGGCCTTGTAAATGTCGGACAGCCGGATCTTTGCAGGCGGTACGGCCAATACATTTCCTCCCAGCCGGCCCTCTTTTGTCCCGATCCACCCCGCCTCTTTTAATACAGCAATTTCCTTGCGTACCAAAACCGGGTTAATATTAATACTGGAAGCAATATAAGCCGACGAAGCACCTTCCTCCCTGCTCAGGAGCGTCAATATATGTATTGCGGTAGCGAAACGTCCGTTGATCATATTCTGTAATTTTAATTATTACAGTACAAAGATAAGGAGAATATTTTATTCGGATCAATTTTTTTGAGGGACATTTAACAGGGGAAATGCATAAATTGGCTAAGCCACGAATGCACGAATAAAATGACTAATCTATCTGTAAAACAATGAACACCAATAGCGCCGACGGCGCATGGGATTTGTGTTTATTAGGGCACAACAACTAATTCATTCGTGTATTCTGTACAACTAAATCTCCTAAGCTAATTTTAAACCACATAGATACAGTAGAAACCATAGCCTTTAAGGCGACATAGGTTGCCCGCCGCGGAAGGGAACCTTGCTATTGTGTTTTTATGTTTTCTTGTATCTGTAACGTTCTATGTACCTATGTGGTTAAAATAATTTCGTTGTATTCTTAAATCATGCTACAACGCAGAACGATCGAATTTGTGGCTATCTTTTGAATTTGTGCGTCCACCCTAGTGCGGTATTTAATTCAAACAATGCGCAGCTCCCCAACGGGAAAGCCAAAGAACCACAGAAGACCTCTGAGGTTCTGTGTTTCAGTGGCTACCTTTTCTATGTTTACCATAAGATATTTACCTTTAGCAAGCGATATACAAACTATTCATTAAAAATCAATTGAAAGATGCAACCTCAATCTTTTACCAATCATATCCGTTTTTACCCGCCGCATCATTTTATTTTTTACCCGGTACTGCTGGCATTGGAAGCTTATGCTATCCACAGGATTTTTTCAGATGCGGCGTTAAGGGAAATCTGGATCTTTATTGCCATTCTATTGCTTTTGACCGGATGGCTTTCCTATATGCTGCGGCAGCATTACGCATTAACCCTGCAGGATCGCCTGGTTCGACTTGAAATGCGGCACAAATATTTTGTATTGACGGGGAAAGATTTTGAACCCATGGAAGCGAAATTGTCATTCGGACAAATAGCAGCACTCCGCTTCGCATCCGATCAGGAACTGGAAGCATTGATTGCAAAAACAATCGATGAGCACCTTTCCTCACGCGCCATTAAAGCGCTTGTCCGGCATTGGAAAGCAGACCGGATGCGGGTTTAAAGATTTTGTTTTTTTAGTTCGTCAATAGCATGATCCACCGCACGGGCTGTGAATGCCATATAAGTTAAAGATGGATTTACACAGCCGGCCGATGTCATAAAGGAACCATCCGTTACAAATACATTCGGGGCATCCCATACCTGGTTCCACTTATTCAGTACGGAGGTTTTGGGGTCAGCGCCCATGCGCGCCGTGCCCATTTCATGGATTCCCTGCCCCATTATGCTATCGCTATCGAAACCATAAATATCTTTTACGCCTGCTTTTTCCAGCATTTCCTTTCCGTCGCTGATGATCTCCTTGCGCATTTTATATTCGTTCTCCCGCAGCTCCGCATCAATTGCCAGTACATTCAGGCCCCATTTATCTTTCCGGTTCTTGTCCAGCCCCACCACATTATCATGATACGGCAATACTTCGCCAAATCCTCCGACGGAAATGTTCCACCCCCCCGGTTCGGACAGCGCTTCCTTTAAAGCCACTCCAACTGCTAATTCCTCTGCCGCCTGTGTGCCCCGGCCGCGGCCCGCGCCGCCCTGGTAACCGAAACCGCGGATATAATCCCGCTTTTCTCCGTTCAGATTCCTATAGCGGGGAATATAGACGCCGTTGGGCCTGCGCCCGTACGTATATTTATCCTCATATCCTTCCATTCGGCCGCCGGCGCCCGAGCCCAGATGATGATCCATAAGATTATGTCCCAGCTCGCCGCTGCTGCTGCCCAATCCCCCCGGCCATATATCGGTTGCTGAATGTAATAACACCCAGGTACTATTGAGCGTAGAGGCGTTCAGGAAAACGATCTTTGATTGGTATTCATAGGTTTTATTGGTTTCCGCATCCAACACTTCCACGCCGGTAGCGCGCTTTTTATCTTTATCATACAGGATCTTGGTTACAATGCTCCAGGGGCGCAGGGTGAGATTGCCCGTTTTCATCGCTGCCGGAAGCGTAGACGATTGTGTGCTGAAATAGCCGCCATACGGACAGCCCAAACCGCATTTATTACGATACTGGCATTTATTACGACCGGGCAATGCTTCTGTAAGATGCGCGCAACGCCCGATGATCATCCGTCGCTGATCATTGTAAGCCGCTTTAATGCGGGCCGCCACATCCTTTTCAACAACATTCATATCCATGGGCGGCAGAAACTGTCCGTCCGGCAACTGCGGCAAGTTTTCGATGCTACCGCTTACGCCTATAAAGCGTTCCACATGATCGTACCAGGGCGCAATTTCTTTGTAACGCACCGGCCAGTCAATGCCAATTCCTTCCTTTGCATTGGCTTCATAGTCGATATCGCTCCAGCGATAGGTTTGCTTGCCCCATAGCAAGGAACGCCCGCCCACCTGGTAGCCGCGAAACCAGTTAAATTGTTTTATTTCCGTATAAGGTGTTTCGGCATCGTTGGCCCACCAGTCGAGGTTGACCTCACTGGGGCCAAACCCGCGGATGCGGTTGGGATTATGCTCTTTTTGCGCCCGGGTCATACTTCCCCGGTGTTCAAATTCCCAGGGGCCTTTACCTGCATTGACATAATCGGTTATATGTTTTATGTCTTTGCCGCGTTCCAGCAGCAACACTTTCAGTCCTTTTTCACAAAGCTCTTTTGCGGCCCATCCGCCGCTGATGCCGGAGCCGATCACAATTGCGTCATAAGTAGTATCTGCCATAATTATTGAAATTTTTTAAATGTGTTGGGATGCTGCCGTTGCGAACAATTCGTCATTATTTGAAACGAATATACTATTTTTTTAAAAAAATGCAATCGGTTACATAAATAAAAATGCCCCGGAATTTGAGCCGGCAAGGCGGTTAAGCGGCAAGTCTTATGAGATTGAAAAACGATACCTTCCCGGCTTTCCGGACTCCTGGCAAGTCGTTAACTCCGGACTTTTTGGCCAGCCCCACCCATTTTTAGAACCGTATATTATAATGATTGACCTTCCGTGTAGCATTTGAATAAAAAACAAAATCTTCCCGTCTTTACGACTTCCTGACCAGCCTTTGAATTATTCTTTTCTTCGCTTAAGCTCGGTCTGGATCAGCCCCAGCTCCCGCCCTGTTTGTCCTTTAACGGAAGTGTTTTCCTGCGCCCGCCGCATCAGGTAGGGAACCACATCATCAATCGGCCCGAAGGGCAAATATTTGCTGACACTGCAGCCGCCGGCAGCCAGATTAAAGGTGATATTATCGCTCATGCCGTATAGCTGACTAAAATGCACGTGCGGATGGTTTAGGGGAAGGTTGTTTTCATAAAGGAAAGTTACCGCATCAAGATTACTTTTTTCATTATGGCTGGCAACGATCAATGCAATGCGGTCCAGTCGCTCCAGGCAGAACCTTATACCGGCATCATAATCTTTATCTGTGGTTTGTTTATCCGGCTGGATCGGCGAAGGATATCCC
>JAGIAQ010000171.1 GCA_017744795.1 Niabella sp.
CAATTAAGCTTCGAGTCTTCACTACAGATGCAGTCCCGGCGTTGTTTACTTTGTTAACGGCCTGATCTTAACGTTCCGGAAATGCACTGCATCCCCATGCTCCTGTAACAGGATGGGAGATTCCTGTACCAATCCGAATCCTTTTGTAGTTTTAAATTTACTTTTTGCAATAGCGGCATTAAAAGCGGCGCTTCCTCTTTCATACTCCAGCATTTTTACCCCGTTCAACCAATGCTCCACGTGATTGCCCTTTGCGATGATCACTGCTCTATTCCACTGCCCTACCGGTTTAACTGGTTTTTTTAACGGAGCTGGAATAACATCATAAAAAGATGCCAACCGGCGATTGCCTGCTATTCCCAATTTAGCATCGGGATGATTTTCATCATCAATGATCTGGTATTCGCATCCCAGGGAAGTGTTGGGAAGCAGATAATATTTAATACCGCTGTTAGCGCCTTTTTCCACTTTAAATTCAACAGATAATTCAAAATCTGAAAATTGCCGGTCTGTAACAATATCGCCGCCATGGCCGTCCGCAGGATTTACACTCAGAACGCCGTCGTCTATCTTCCATCCTTTACCCGTAAAGGGCCGTCCGTCGGCCTTTTTCCAGCCGTCAAATGTTTTTCCGTCGAACAATAAAACCCATCCCTGTTTTTCCTCTTTTTTTGTAAGCGACGGAAGCTGGGCTTTTAACTGCATAGCCGTTCCCAGCAATAATAACGCTGCGAACAATTTTACTTTTTTCATATAGAAACATTATTAAGTTTTAAACAGACAACGATTGCCTGCTTCGGACAATGAAGTTAACAATACCGGCCTATTAGAAAATAAAGAAGCGGATCAAAATTGACCCGCTTCTTTTAATTATTTGCGAAAACGTTATAGCCCGCCGAAGCTTAAACCAACCGTTACCGGACGTAAAGCGGGTCCAACGCCCTCTTTCAGCAACTTGGTAAATTGGTACGATCCGAAGAGGGTAAAATGCCCCACCCCTATGCGCGCAGTTCCCGCAACGCGGGTGGTATTAAAATAGTATTTGCTGGATTCTTTCAAAATGAACTGTTGCGTTCCTACTTCCTGCAGGCGCGTGCGGGTATCCGCTTTGATCATGGTTCCCACTTTTACGCCCAGCGCAAATTTAAAGCTACGATCACTATGCTCCGGATCGGCTACAAAACGCAACTCCACCGGCAGCTCCAGGTAAGTGGTCGCCAATTTTGTCTTTTTTACCGTCATGCGTGTGGAATCATAGAGAAACGGCAATTGCGCCGAAGTGGCTTTCACGTTAACAAAATTTCTTTTCTTATTAAGCGACATATTATCTGATCCGATTCCCAATCCAATCGCCGCACTTAACTGAGGTGTTGTTTTAAAAGGAAAGTCCAGCATAAAATAAGCGTTGATCGTTTTAGGCAGACCGCCGGTTTTAATACTGTCTGGTGCGCCTTGCCACTGCGTGTACCCCAGCTGCAAAAGAAAATGGTCGTTAGCTCTTTTACTAAGGTCATATTTCTTTTTGTGCTTAACAGGTGTTTCCGTTGCTGATTTAGTTGGCGGAGGAATGCTGTTGGCAGATGTATCTACCTGTGCAAAAGATGCCTTGCCAAGCAAAAAAGCGGCAATAAGGAGTAAGACTATTTTCTTCATAATTCATTTAAGTTGGCGCAAATATATTTGTCTTTCGGTTAAAATTTGGTTAATACACCGCTGTTCTTTTGAAGAAGCTGAACTTTTTCTTTATTAAATGCAGATTTTATATTGCCAGAACAGGAATTTCTGTTAATTTTGCGCTCCCCCTGCCGGAAAAGGGGATGTAAAAAAAATTGCTGTCACCAGCATTGGTCCTATAGCTCAGCCGGTTAGAGCATCTGACTCATAATCAGAGGGTCCCTGGTTCGAGCCCAGGTGGGACCACATAGTAAAACTAAACAGTTACCTGACAAGGGTAATTTGTTTATATTTATTACGATTAAGAATGTAACTAAGCTTTTGGGACCCGAACCTCTAATCCAAATTCAGTTTCAATCTTCAAATGAGCAATTGGATATTGCTGTTACCTGGCACCTGCAACCCGGGAACACACTTCCAATGAAGGAAGAATTAGCTAAGCGCTCCTGAATCTGAGGGTATTGTTCTTATGACACACAAAAGAAAATAGTTTTAACCCTGTAGCAGTATTTAAAAATACCATGGCCTACCATTATCTTGCATTTGGCATACCTATTATTTCGGAAATTGAACTGCCGGCTTTACTGCCCACCAAAGAAAAACAAAATAATCTAAAGCCTTTGTACGTAAAAGTAGGCATTGTTCCCGCTGAGCTTTCGGGGGCTACACAGGCAGACGAATTTACCTATTGCACTGAAAATGAAACGATTTGTTCGATTCCGGGGAAAATTAAATTTTATATCTCAAATAGCGATACCGTAATTATTGAACCGGTTGCCCCGGATTATTCCGCCAACCTGCTCTATTTTTATTCTAATGGTCTCGCTGCCGCTTTATACCAGCGCAACCTTATCCCTTTTCACGTATCCGGGGTTTTTGTTGAAGAGGGTAAAGTGGCCCTATTTGCCGCACCTTCGCGTACAGGAAAATCCACTTTGGCTTTGAAACTAAGAGAGCTGGGGTTTAAACCATTTACGGACGATACTGCCATTTTATCTGTTGAAAATGGAAAATGCTATGCCCAGGCTTCGTATCCTATGATGCGGTTGTGGCAAAATACCTTGAGCCAACAGGCACTGCTGGGAGACGAGGATAAACAAAAAATTTACGCAGAGGCTGAAATAGACAAATATGGATTCTCCTTTCATGAGCAATTTACATCGGAAGCCGTGGAAGTTAAACAGATCCTCTTTTTGAAGGAAGAGGGGTCGGAGATACAGGTGCAGCCAGTTAAAAATGTAGACGCCTTTGTAGCCTTATCAAACAATGTTTACCGCTGTCATTGGGTGCCGGCGATGCAAAAAAGCCGGCTGCAGTTCTTTTTGATCACCCGTATACTGGAAGTAGTGCCGCATATATTGGTTAAAAGGCCCCGGGGGTTGAACAGTTTCGAACAATTCCCTCTAGCAGTAAAAAATATTTTGCAAATTGATAGCAAATGAGTAGTTTGCCAATTGATTGCAGACTCTAAACTTTTTTTATAATCTCAAGCTTTTATTAAACTAAACCGTTTATCATGGAAAAAAAACAATGGGTAGCCCCGGAAATCACTGAAATTGAAATCAATAGCAGCATTAGTATTCTCAGAGGTGACATATTGGGCCTATTAGGATCCTAGTGTTATTTAACTCTAAGTAAAGCAGAGAGCACTTACTTCTCTGCTTTTTTTATTTATTCCTCTATGAGCTTGTTATTAGGCAGTTGGCACTATTCTGATGGTGCCGGTGTATCATATGCGCTTCAAAAAATGTATGAGGCTGTAAGAGTCCCTCATGAAAAATACGAATTTGCAGCGGAACAGCAGGTTGGTTTCGGTTGCATATACACGTATAATACGCCAGAGTCTGTATTTGAAAATACCCCTGTTTTTTTAAAGAACAAGCAACTCTTATTTACAGGACAGGGGCGGATCGATAACAGAGACAGATTAGCCGCCCGCCTGGGTATCAAAATAAATGACCAGTATGCCGATGGGGCTCTTATTTTAGAGGCCTATATAAAATGGGGGAAAGACTGCGTTCGTCAGCTTCGGGGAGACTGGAGTTTTGCCGTTTTTGATTACAGCACGCAGGAACTGTTCATTGCCAGGGACCCCATGTCGTACACAGCAATTTATTATTACCAGTGCGATTCCGGATTCTATTTCAGTTCCTCCATTAAAAGCCTTTTAAAATTACCTGTTTATAATAAGCAATTGAATGAAATACATTTTGTACGGTATTTAACAGTTTCAGACATAGATCAAATTAAACATGACACTTATTTCAAAGGCATTTTCAGCATTCCCAATGCTCACACGCTTACTGTAAAAAACAAAAAAATAAACCTGCATAAATATTGGAGGCCAGAGGATACCCAATTGCGGATCTATAAAAACAAGCAGGATTATGCAGAGGAATTGCTTGAACTATTCACCGGAGCGGTGCAGGCCCGCCTGCGAAGCTATCAATCCGTAGCTGCTACGCTAAGCGGCGGATTAGACAGTAGCACCGTAAGTTATGTAGCTGCAGAGCTACTTAAATCCGGTAACAAGAGACTGACCACTTTAAGTCATGTACCTCTTTTCACTACAGAATTATTGAATGACAGAGAGAAACAAAATAGAGTGTTGGATGAGACCTTCTTTATCCGGGAAACCGCAAAAGCATCCGGAAATATTCATCCGGTGTTGCTGAATTCATCAGGTTACAGTATAATAAATGGAATGAGGGATGCTATTGAGATTTTTGATTCGCCGGCTCACGCTGCCGCCAACGCATTTTGGTTTTTAAATATTTGCAAAACGGCTAGACAGGAAGGTTTTTCAACTTTATTAAGTGGAGAAGGAGGAAACGGCAATATTTCTTTTGCAGCAATCGATTATTTGCTCCCCCTCAAATGGAAAAGGTTCGTGCGGCATCCTTACAGGTTTTTAAAAACACAAATAGCTAAGCCTCTGGCGTTAAAATACCTGAACAGCTTGTATGACAAAAAAACGAATACAACGGCAAGCTTTGAAAAATATGCTTTTGAGATTTTTGCCCAACCGCATCTGCTGGAAAAATATAAAATTGTTGATAACATACAAAATAATAGTAAGAAAAGATTCCACTATATTCCAGATGTAAAGGAGCGAAAAGAACAATTTATAGATATATATCAAACAAGAAGCATTGTGGGCACAGCTGCTGGCCAATATTTTGGATTTGAAATGAGAGATCCCACAACTGATGTAGATGTGACCGAATATTTTTTTAGCATTCCCAATGAGGTTTTCTTTGATGAGCACTACAATAACCGGATGCTGGTAAAACGCATGATGAAAGGTAAATTGCCGGACACTGTACTGTTTGAAAAACGAAGAGGGTTGCAAACCGCCGATATTGTCTACCGGGCAAAAAGCCAGGCTGATGAAATTACCGACACTCTAAACAGTATTAAACAAAGTGCTGCAGCCGATCACTATATTAATGTGAGCAGTTTAATAACAGCCTGGCAGCAATATTTACAGATGCCCCATGTAGAGCCATTCGGAATGGAGTGCCTGCTGAAAGCGTTGCATTTTGCATTGTTCATACAACAGAATTTCGATTAAAAATACAGCGCTCCATGACCCGGCGCCGAGGACATCAGAAACTTTTAAATAAAGAATATTTCCATTACCAATCAATTATAATAGTTGCACAATGAGTTACAAATTAAATACAAAAGATGTACTGATTACAAATCTTGGCGACGAAGGCGTAGCATTTAACAGCGTTACGAATGAGTATTTTTCTTTAAACGAAACTTCGTATAAAATTTTAAAGGGTATTGAAAACGATTTATCATCAACTGATATTTGTGAGCAGCTCCGTAATGAATATTCCATTTCTCCATCCGATTGCGAGAAAGCAGTAAATAACACCCTTCAGATTTTTCTTGCCCGAAAGCTGGTTATTGAAGAATGATACGTTTCATAAAATTATTTTTGCGGCTGAGTCCTTTTCAAAAAAAAGTGATCGCACAGACGCTTGGGCTGTCCTTTTACACATATATACTGTTTAGCTTCTTTAATCGCTCTGCCCGGTTTGGGGAAAGTGTAACAACCAGCAATCACCAACAGGAACCAGATAAAAGAGTAAATGATATTGCCTGGGCTATACGTGCTGTGGCCCGACGTACACCGTGGAAAAATGTTTGCAGACATCAGGCTTACCAGGCAAAATTGCTTTGCAGCTATTATAAAATTCCCTGCCTGAGCTTTATCGGCTTTAAAAAGGATAATAAAAAAAAAGAGATAACGGGGCATGCATGGACAGTAGCAGGCGGAAAAATGATCACCGGGTTCTGCAACCCTGAAGAATATATAATACAAAACGTTTACAGCAACTAATGGCAATAGCGTCTAACAACCTGAACCCAAAGGAGCTTTTCAAAAATATTAGCCGCTCCCTGTTGCTGTTATGGCGAACCAGCAAACGCTATGCCTTGCTGAGTTTCGGACTACAGGCACTGCAGGCGTTACTTCCGGTTGCGTCTTTATACTTCATAAAAATACTGATTGAAAAAGTAACCCAACGGCATTCTTTTGCGGAGGTTTTACCTGTAATTATATATTTTTTGGCTGCGCAACTTACGTTGGCCATAGCCCAGCAATATGCTAACTATATTACAACTGTTTATCAGCAGCTGCTTACTGATCACCTGGCTGGACAAGTGCTGAATAAAGCGATCCGTGTTCATTACGAATATTACGAGAATCCCGTCTATCATGACAGTCTGCACCTGGCACAGCAACAATCGCTTTACCGGTCCGGCAGCTTGTTAACCAACTTCAATGCTTTTATTGCATCAGGTTTTTCGTTGCTTTTTCTGCTGCTGCTATTTATAAGTATGCAGTCATTTTT
>JAGIAQ010000172.1 GCA_017744795.1 Niabella sp.
GACCGTTCCATTATGAATGTACCTTTTATCACAAAAGATCACAAACTGGATGAACCCTTTTTAAAAGAAGCTGCGGGCAATGGTTTTGTAAATCTTAAGGGGCACCGGACCACCGGGGGAATGCGCGCCAGCATTTATAATGCCATGCCTTTATCAACCGTGCAAAAACTGGTCGATTTTATGAAGCAGTTTGAGCTGGCAAATAAATAAAAATATTTTTTAGCCGGGAGTGCGGCAAGGCGGTGAGTTCGAAAGAATCTTCCCCGCTTTTACGGCTTCCCGGCTATTTTTTTGCTGCGGTTTAGAATAGATCTATTAAATTATTTTATGCTCCATGGCAAGTTTGATCACGGAGAACATATTGGTGGTTTGAAACTTTTGAATGATATTCCTGCGATGGGTCTCAACTGTCAGTTGGCTGAGAAATAATTTATCGGCGATATCCGTACTGGAAAACCCTTCGGCAATTAACCGCAATATTTCTTTTTCCCGTTTTGTTAGAGAAGGAATGCCTTCCCAGTGGTTGGGCGATGGCCGGGCCATGATCTTTTTAACCTCGCTGCTCAGTGCCTGCTTGCCCTTCATCCCTTTTTCTATGCAATCGAGCAATTCTTCCGCCGATGCATTTTTTAATAGATAGCCACTGGCACCATTTTGCAGCATTTGGATGATGATGCTTCGTTCGGCCTGGTTGCTTATCGCCAATATCACGGTATCCGGGCTTTTCTTTTTTATCTCTTTGCAAAGTTCCAAACCGTTAATATCCGGGAGCACTATGTCCAGCAGAAGGATCGCCACCCCGCCGGTTTTCAGGTAGGTGAGCAGGTCTTTTCCGGTAGCAAAACTGATGATCGTAAAATGCTTTTCCGATGCCAGCAGGTTTTTGAGCCCCTCAATTACGATGGGATGATCATCTACAATTGCAAGTGTCAGTTGTTCGTTATGCAGCAACATTCAGTTCCATATTTATAGTGGTACCTTCGTTGGGCTCAGAGAGCACGTCCATGGTCCCGTTAAGATACTTCACCCTGTTTTCGATATTGGTTAATCCGATTCCTTTGTTGGAGAGTGCCGTCTTGTCGAAGCCCACTCCATCATCTTCAATAGTAATATAAAACCGGTCGTCGTTTTGGCTGCACTGTACCATGATATGCCGCGCTTTGGAATGACGGATAGCATTGGCTAAGGCTTCCTGTATGATGCGGTAAATGACCACCTGCTTGGAAAGATCCATCTGGTCATTAAGATCAAGAGCAATAAAATTGATCTCAATATCCTGCGATAGCATCGATTCACATAATTCTTTTAAGGCTGTTTGCAGGCCAAAACGGATCAGGCTTTCGGGCATCATATTCCGGGCAATGCGCCGAAGCTCCGCAACGGAATTGTCCAGCTGCCCCGTGATCTGCTCCAGCGCTGCCTGGTCTTTTATGGCGGCATTCCGGGAGTGACTGGACAATTTCATTTTGATCCCCGCCAACAGGCCGCCCAGGCCATCGTGCAGGTCTCTTGCTATACGTCTCCGTTCCCTTTCTTCCCCTTCCAGCAATGCTTCGGTAACAACAATCTGTTGCCGTTGTTCCATTTCTTTCAGCTGTTGCTGAAAGTTCATTTCCTTCTGTAAGGCCAGTTTTCTTCCGGTCCGGTAGGTGATAATAAAAAAGGTGAAAATGAGCAAAATGACCAGGCATAAGATCATGAGGACGATATTGCTCAATCTCGAATTCTTTGCTCTCAGGTCGGCTTCTTTATTGGCGGCCTGTAATAACGCGATCTGTTTTTCCTTTTCCGATACCCGGAACCGGGTCTCCAGGCTGAACATGCTGTTCTTTAAGTCCCGTGTATGTGCTGAATCCTGCAGGCCTACATAGGATTTCATCCATTTGTACGCATTGGGGAGGTCATGGAGTTTCTCGTAGGTTTCCATTAGTTTTTTAGAAAGCTCCACACGGTCGTCCAGGTAATGATACTGATCTGTTTTAATTGCATTTTGCAATATCCGCAGAGAAGCGGGATAATCGGCCAGCGCCATATAGGTGGTCTGCAGTTCCATCAGCAGGTTGAACTTTTGAGGGATTGTCTGCAGCGAATCCGCCAGGTGTATTCCGTTCTGGAACGCCTGAATAGACTCAGGGTATTTCCCTGCGCTTCTGAGGTAAACGCCTTTCGTAAAAAGAAAATCCAGGTTATATTCGGAGGGCGCATAGTTTTTAAGGATCGATTCCACCCGTTTTACGATCAAAGCCGCTTTATTCAGGCTATCCATATAACAATAATTCAGCCCCCTGTTATCCAGCGCATAAAGCAGTACCTCTAAACTGTTCGGCTTGAGCTCCAGCCGCTCCATCGCCCTTGCATAAAACTCTTCGGCTTTTTTGTACATTTTCTGATTCATAAAGATCATACCAATGTCGTGGTAAAGCGAGCCTACGAATATAGTGTCATTTGCTTTTTGGGCAAGGGGCAAGGCCTTGTTCAGCAAGGCATCCAGCATGCCCAGGTCGTTGTCTTTGTACTGCAGCAGTGTTCCATAGCTTCGCCATGATTTTGCGGCAAATTTTAATGATTCCCTGCCGGGTAGTTTTTCAAATTCCTGTTCCGCCTGCAGGAATTTGGCCGCGGCCACCTGCCGGTCGATATCATAAAGAAAAAAGCCCGTGTAATAGTTGTCAAGTGCCAGGAGGTAGGGATTATGTTTAGCGAACCGCTCGCCTTCGTGCAAATACCATTTGGATCTTGCTGTGTCGGAATAGCTGAAATATTCAGAAAGGAGAAAATAATTTACAGAGCGGACGCTGTCATCCTTTGTAAAAAGGGCCAAACGTTGCAGGCTGTCTGAGTACCTGCCGGGAAACATAACAGATTGCGCCTGCAGGACGCCGCAAAAAATACAGGCAACAATTAACGTTAGAATGTGTTGGCGCATAAGGCGGGTTACAGAAGGGAACGTTTACGGCTTTTTCTAAAGGTACTCAAAAAAGGATAAAAAAAACCGGCTGAAATCATTCAGCCGGTCATTTAAACTTTTTGCTATAAGCTTCTAACTAAATTACTTTGCTTTTTTAGTAGTATCAGCTTTAGGAGCAGGAGCTGCTGTAGTAGCTGCAGTATCTTTCTTAGTAGTATCTACTGCAGGAGCTGTAGTAGCAGGAGCAGCTGTAGTAGCAGCAGCAGTATCTGTAGTAGTAGTTTCTGTTTTGTTTTCACCACTGTTACAAGCTGCGAAAGAAACCGCGATCAATGCAATTGCAAATAATTTTTTCATTGTTTGTTTTTTAAAAATTTAAAATTATAATTTGATATTAATACAACAACCGGGAAAAGGTAACCTCCTGAAGTAAAAAAAAATATAAAATTAAATAATTGTAAATCAGTTTATTATAAATTAAAGTATAAAAAATTTTAAAAAAGATTATAAAACAGGGTTCTGTCGTACCAGCATATTGAACTTTTGGGAGGATTCCTCTTCCCGGACGATCAGGTCTTTTAAAGTTATCTGTATCAATAGTTTATCTATGGTCAGCTGGAGGATCTGCCACAGGGAGCGGGCAGAACAATCCACAGAATTAGTGCAAAACCGCATATTCCCCTTGTGAGCGCCACAGAAACTGGTATCAAACAGGACGCCGCCCAGTACATTCAGCACGTCCTTAATAATGATTTCTTCCGGCAGGCGCGCCAATACATAACCGCCCTTGTTGCCAGGGGTGCTGCGGATAAAATGGGCCATTCTAAGCACGCGGGCAAGCTTCGCAACATAGTGCGTTGAAAGTCCTTCGGCTTCGCTCAGCTGCGGAATACTTAATCCCTCCTCGTCTTTGCAGGCGGCGATGCGAATGAGCATTCGTAAACCATATTCTTCCTGTGCTGTAATCTTCATTTTTTTTGTTTAACGTTTGTCTTTTAACGTGTGAATTGAGCGGCTGGTGGCAACGAAAACTATAAGAATCCCAATTCCAGCTGGGCGGCCTCGCTCATCATGCTCTTATTCCAGGCCGGATCCCAGGTAATAGTTACGTCCACATCGCTAACGCCTTCAATGGCGCGGATCTTCTGGTCCACCTCCACAGGCAGCGATTGTGCTGCCGGGCAGGAGGGAGCTGTAAGTGTCATTAAGATCTTTACATAATTGTCGTTCAGCACTTCTACTTTATAGATCAGGCCCAACTCATAAATATTTACCGGCAGCTCCGGGTCAAAAACCGTTTGCAGCTCTTTAATTACCTTTTCTTCAATTGTATCGGGTTCCATAATTCAAAGTTTCAGGTTACAGGTTTGAAGTTCCAGGTTTATACATCAAACTTCAAACTTTTATAAGCCAGGGCATAATGTTTCATTTGTTTTACCATTGCCCTTAATCCGTTCGACCGGGTTTGTGCCAGGTGACTGGTCATACCGATCTTATTGATAAAATCCATATCTGTCGCCAGGATCTCATCCGGGGTATGGTCCGATAATACACGGATCAGCATACTGATGAGCCCTTTTACGATGATGGCATCGCTTTCTGCCTTGTACGTCACTTTTCCATCCTTATAATCGGCCGCCAGCCATACCGTAGACTGACACCCTTTTACTTTGTATTCATCTTTTTTGTACGCTTCATCAAGCGGCTGTAATTTTTTTCCGAGGTCGATTATGTATTCATATTTATCATCCCAGGAATCAAATAACGAGAATTCATCTACTATTTCTGCTTCTATTTCCGGTATGGATTTAACATTGCTCATCTATACTTGTTTAACGCTGCGTTAGGCGTCGGCCTTCTGTTGCTAAACGAGGCGTTTCACCTCGCACCGGATTTTACTTTAATAAACTAATTGCTTTTTTTAGTCCTGCTGCCAACTGATCAATTTCCTCCATCGTATTATAAACCGCAAAGGAAGCGCGGATGGTTCCGGGAATGCAAAAACGGTTCATCAACGGTTCGGCGCAATGATGCCCGGTGCGTACCGCAATGCCTTTATTGTCCAGTAAAATACCCACATCCTGCGGATGCACCCCGTCGATCACAAAGGAAAGTACGCTGGCTTTTTGTTTGGCTTCGCCAATAATACGGATGC
Source organism: Niabella sp. (assembly GCA_017744795.1). Lineage (GTDB taxonomy): Bacteria > Bacteroidota > Bacteroidia > Chitinophagales > Chitinophagaceae > Niabella. The sequence continues at coordinate 5,064 of JAGIAQ010000172.1, forward strand.
CATCGATCTCCTTTATTTTGCCTGTGGCATAACGGAGCAGAGCATCTTCATGTACCCGCATATTCTTTTTGCCGAGGGTATTGATGTATTCGATCGCTGGTTTGAATGCTACAAAATCGGCGATATTGGGCGTACCGGCCTCAAACTTATAGGGAAGTTCATTATACGTTGTTTTTTCAAACCTAACTTCTTTGATCATTTCCCCACCGCCATTAAAGACCGGCATAGCTTCCAGCAGTTGTTTCTTCCCGTACAACGCACCAGCGCCGGTGGGCCCCAGCATTTTATGTGCGGAGAGGGCAAAAAAATCACAATCCAGTTCCTGAACATCGATATCCAGATGCAGGGAAGACTGTGCGCCATCCACTAATACAACTGCACCTTTTTGGTGGGCGGCATCAATAATTTCTTTAACAGGGTTGATGGTACCCAGCGCATTGGACACATGCACTATGGATACAATCTTTGTTTTTTCTGAAAGCAATTGGTAAAACGCTTCCATATCCAGTTCGCCCGCTTCGGTAACCGGAATAACTTTCAATACCGCTTTTCTTTCTTCACATACAATTTGCCAGGGAACAATATTGGAATGGTGCTCCATCCCTGAGATGATCACCTCATCGCCCTCATTCAAATTGCTGCGCCCCCAGGTATAGGCTACCAGGTTGATGCCTTCAGTAGTGCCTTTGGTATAAATGATCTCTTCCCGGTGCCGGGCATTGATGAATTGCTGTAATGCATCCCTTGTAGCTTCAAAGGCAGCGGTGGCTTCCTCAGCAAGGGTATGAATGCCGCGGTGCACATTGGCGTTCAGTTCTGTATAATACCCTACCAAAGCATCAATCACCACCTGCGGTTTTTGAGAAGTAGCAGCATTGTCCAGGTACACCAAGGGATGGCCTTTTACCTTCCTGTTCAGAATGGGAAAATCATTGCGGATGGCCGCAATATCCAAAACGGTATTTGTTTCAACTGCAGTGATCATTATTTTTTTGTTTGATCAATTGCTGGTGTTAAGTGAATAGTCAGAAGTGAAACGATAAACGTAAATTCCTCTCAATACATCCACTCACTTTATTTTACAATTAACAGAACACCAATACAACTAAAAAATTAAAAAACGCGAACGGCCTAACGGATGTTCAGGCTTTTGTTCACCAGCACATCTACATAAGCACGCACGTCATCAGATTGTATCTTGTCCAGTACGTCCAATGCAAACCCGCGCAGCAATAATGCTCTGGCGGTTGCTTCAGAAATACCGCGTGACTTCATATAAAACAACGCCTCTTCATCCAGCCGGCCAACGGTGCAACCATGTGAGCATTTTACATCATCGGCAAAGATCTCTAACTGAGGTTTGGTATTAACCGATGCGTTTTCTGAAAGTAAAATGTTTTTATTGGTTTGGTAAGCGTTGGTT
>JAGIAQ010000173.1:0-6100 GCA_017744795.1 Niabella sp.
GCGGTAACCTGTAATTGTGCCTTATTTTGCGCGGCAGACTGGCTGACGATCTGATTGTGAATAATAGTGCCGTAATGGTCTTTCTTATCGGCCGGGATGGCTGATGAGTTGTTCCAGAAATCGATCCCGTTTACCGATTCATAATTTAACCAGATGCCCACATGGTGCGGGTGATCGGTACTTTCGCCCGGAATATATTTTACCGGGAAGCCCCGGGTAACGGTAATATTATTGGGTGTGTTTACTGGATATAAAAAGGGCTTTGCAATGCTATCCGTATAGCAATAAGCCGTCAGCAGTTTACCATCGTACAATACGTCCACCTGCTTTTTTGCAGGCTCGGCAACCAGGCGGAATCCTTTGCCGGATTGGGCGTTTGCCATAGTTGATATGGTAATCAGCAGCGCGGAAAGAAAATATTTCATATAGAGGTTTTTATCAATCGTGTTGGGCAAATATAATACATGATAATTATCAAATGGCAATAACAAAAAAGAAAGCTGCCCTAAGACAGCTTTCTCTATAAAGTATATAATTCTATTTAATTATGCTCCGGGTGCACTTTGGCTGCTACCGCTTTGCTCTTGTTTCTTTTCAGGCCGCCCTTCAGGTCAACCAGAACCGGCGCCGCAACAAAGATAGAAGAGTATACACCGGTTACCACACCGATCAACATCGCAAACGCAAATCCTCTTACGGCTTCACCGCCGAAGATAAACAGGATCAATACAGTGATGAATACAGTAAGCGAGGTCATAATGGTACGGCTTAAGGTATCATTGATCGCCTTATTCACCAGTTGCTTCTGATCCAGATCCGGGTACAATTTTCCATCTTCCCTTATACGGTCAAACACCACCACGGTATCGTTCATGGAGAAACCGATCACCGTTAGTATGGCTGCAATAAAGTGCTGGTCAATTTCCAGCGGGAAGGGAACGTGATCCCTGAAATAGGAGAATACGATCAATACCACCAGGGCATCGTGCAACAAAGAGAAGATCGTTCCCAGGGAATACCGCCAATCGCGGAACCGCAGGAAGATGTAAAGGAAGATCGCGATCAGTGCCAGGATCGTAGCCCGTACCGCACCCTTCTTCAGGTCGTCGGATATGGTGGGCAATACAATTTTTGAACTTAATTTATACTGATTATCGAATTGAGCGTAAGTAGTGCCGGCCGGCAGATAAGTTTTCAGCCCGTCGTATAATTTGTGCACTACAACAGAATCGGCCTGCTGACTATTGGGATCTTTAATGAGGTAAGAGGTTGTGATGTCCAACGCGCTTTCATCCCCAACGGTTTTAATGCTTGGGTTCTCATTATCGAAGGTCTTCTTCAGGTCATTGCGCAGCTGCTCTACGTTTACTTTCTTTCCGAAATCAACGCGGTAGGAGCGGCCTCCGTCAAACTCAACACCATAGTCAAATCCGTGGAAGATCGTACCTACAGAAAGCAGCAGGATCACTACTGAAATCGCGTAGGCCACTTTTCTGAACTCGATAAATTTAAAGGCGCTGTGTTTAAAGATACTGCGGCTAAGGCTGGTGAAATATTTCAGGTGACGGTTCTTGTTGGTAAACCAGTCGGTAACCCAGCGGCTTACTAAAATACCACAGAATAATGAAAGCAGCAGACCCAGGATCTGAGTGGTTGCAAAACCTTTTACAGGACCTAATCCGAAATAATACAGGATGAAGGCCGTAATTAACGTTGTAACGTGCCCGTCCAGTACCGGGGCCAATGAACGGCTGTACCCTTCATTGATGGCAGTGATATATCCTTTTCCTTTTGTCAGCTCTTCTTTAATACGTTCGTAGATGATTACGTTACTATCCACAGCCATACCGATAGTCAGTACCAAACCGGCAATACCCGGCGCGGTAAGCGTGGCGCCCAGGCCGGCCAGTACCCCAACGGTAAACAGCAGGTTAAGGATCAGGGCGATATTGGCAATCCATCCGCTGGTGTTATAGTAGATCAGCATCAGGATAAAGATTACGATGAAAGAAAGGGTAAACGACATCAATCCGCCCTTAATGGCCGCCTGTCCCAATGTGGGCCCTACTGTTTCGTCGGAAACGATCTTGGCCGGAGCGGGCAGTTTACCGATCTTCAGGATATTAGCCAGATCTTTCGCTTCTTCCTGGCTAAAGCTACCGGAAATACTGGAGCGGCCGCCTTCGATAGCGTCATTTACAACGGGTGCGGAATACACCTGGTTGTCTACTACGATCGCAATATGCTTTTTGATATTAGCCCGCGTCATATCGGCCCAGATGCGGCTGCCGATCGCATCCATTTCCAGGGAAACATTCGTTTTGCCGGTTTGATCAAAGTCATATCCGGCGTTGGTAACGTGCTCGCCTTCCAGTTTGGCTTTGTCTTTACCATATGTTTTGATGGCATACAGAGCCACCATATTGCTCTTTTTATTGCCGGCACCTACGCGCTCGGGGATGCCGTACATCCATGCCACTTCTGAGGGGAACTGAGCTCTTAATGCAGGGCTTTCCAGTATCTCCCTAACAGCGGCGGTGTCTTTAATATTCACCTGACCGATCAGGCCCATATCGGCCAAACGGCCCTGCTGATCCATGGCAGGCAACAGCCAGCCCCACAGGTGCTTCTTCGCTTCGGCTTCCTGGTTGGAGGTTGCTGCTGTAGCTTTATTTGCGTTCTTATCGCTGCTGGCCAATTGTTTCAACTGGTCTTCCAGTTTTTTGGAAGTATCGGCTGTAGCCTTTTGGGTCGCTGCTGAATCTGTTTTTGCGGTACTGTCTTTTGCAGCTTTACCGGAATTCTGCGCAAAGAAGAGTTCGTCTGCTTTTTGCAGGTTGGGCCATAATTCTGAAATATTATATACTTCCCAGAACTGAAGGTTGGCAGAAGCCTGCAGGTTCTTGCGAACCCTCTCTTTATCCTGTACACCGGGTAATTCTACGTTGATGATCTGTTTTACCGGATCGGGGTTGATGCTGGGCTGCGCCACACCAAATTTATCGATACGGGTGGTGATCAGCTTGGCGGTATTGTCGAAGGCCGCTCTTGCCTGATCCTGTAAAAAACGGATCACTTTATCATCGCTGTCCGTTACTTTAATATTTTCACGGTTGGCTGTTGCAAAAATGGAGGCCAGTGATGTATTCGGACTTAATTTTTTAAACTCTTCAACAAACAGGTTAATAAAGTTGGCATTGCTGTTGGCCCGGCGCTTGTCGGCATTCTCCAGGGCTTTCAGGAAATTAGGATCGTTGGAGTTATTGGCCAGGGTTTTTAACAGCCCCGACATTTCCACTTCAAGTGTCACGTTCATACCCCCCTGCAAGTCCAGACCCAGGTTCAGCTCTTCTTCTTTTGCTTTTTGATAGCTGATGGCGCCGGTAATACCATAAGTAATGGTTTCGTCTTTAGTGCTGTCCTTCAAACGGGCTAAACGATCGTTGTAAATGTGGTTCAGTTTTTCCTGGTACACATCCTGAGAATCTTTGTTGGAAGGGTACTTTTGGGCAGCAGTTGCGTAATTGGTATTTACATAACGGTTGGCAATCGTTTCCAGTTTCTTTTCGTGATTGCGAACAAACCATGTAAATGACAGCTGGTAGAGTGAATAGATGATAAGTAAGATTGTAAAAAATCTAACCAGTCCTTTGAGTTGCATACGTTTTTGTTATTTAATCTTTGTCCTCTAGGATTTTAAAGGCTGCAAATATAAGGTATATAGGGATAAATTGATTTTCGTTTTATGCACGGTTTTTCTACTGATAAATTTCTAATGATCGCCGGTTTTAATAGAATATTTCGATTTTTCCGGCTTTTCTTTTCGATACTGTCTTTGCATACCGTAAATTTGCCTGCCCGATCCATGGGGCGGGCCTGTCCAAATACATTTTACGGGCGGGAATTGTTTTAAAAAATAAATCTTTAAAAAAAGAAAATGGCGTTATCTTCTCTTTTACAACGTTTTAGCGAACCAGAAACCTTAAAAATGGCCAAACTGGGCCGGGAACTGAGGGCTCAGGGCATTGATGTCATCGATTTAAGCCTTGGCGAACCGGATTTTGATACCCCGCAGCATATAAAGGATGCGGCTATAAAAGCAATTAACGACAACTGGAGCCACTATTCTCCTGTACCGGGATTCCTGGATTCCCGGGAAGCGGTTTGCACAAAATTGAAAAGAGACAATAACCTGGATTATAAACCCGAGCAGATCGTGATCTCGACCGGTGCAAAACAAAGCCTGGCCAATGTGATCCTCGCGCTGGTAGACGAAGGGGAGGAAGTGATCATTCCCACACCGTACTGGGTGACCTATTCTGAGCTGGTAAAGATCGCCAGGGGAAAAGTGGTGGAGATCCGTAGCACCGTGGCGAATAAATTAAAGATCACTCCCGAGGAGTTGGAAAATGCCATTACTCCTAATACAAAAGCCTTCCTGTTCTCTTCTCCCTGCAACCCTTCGGGAGCTGTTTACAGTAAAGAAGAGCTGGCTGGCCTGGTGGAAGTATTTAAAAAGCATCCGAACATCTACATCATATCTGATGAGATCTACGAATATATCAATTATGTAGGTCAGCACGAAAGTATCGCCCAGTTCGATGAAATTAAAGACCGGGTGATTGTGGTAAACGGTTTGGCCAAAGGATTTGCCATGACCGGCTGGCGGATCGGTTACACCGCATCAACAGTTGAAATAGCAAAGGGAATGGAAAAACTGCAGGGGCAGATGACCAGCGGTACCAATACCATCGCCCAAAAAGCAACGGTGGCGGCACTTACAGCGGATCTGGCGCCATCAGTTGAAATGACTAAAGAATTTACCCGGAGAAAGCAGCGGGTGATGGAGCTGATAAAAGATATCCCCGGGGTGACCTGCACCGAGCCGGACGGCGCTTTTTATATTTTTCCCGACATGAGCTATTATTACGGTAAATCGGATGGGGAAACTACGATCATTAACTCCGCAGATCTCTGTATGTATTTACTGAACAAAGCACATGTTTCTTCCGTAATGGGCGCAGCATTTGGAGAGCCGAACGGCGTTCGCTTTTCCTTTGCGAACAGTCTGGAAAAGATAGAACAAGGCTGGGAGCGGATTAAGAAAGCCCTTGCCGTGCTTAAATAAAAAGAGGAGACTATTATATAATATTTATTTTTTATGGATGCTGATTTAACCGGCATCCTTTTTTTGTAACTTTAGGTAGATGATATATTGAAGAGGAGGTTGATTGTCTGCACCGGCAAAGGAATATTGCCGGATTTTTAAGACCGGATTAAACTATTCGCAAATTTCTGCTTTACAAAAACATGAGTGCCAGGGTTCCTTTTTTTTTGCTAGTTACCACGGTGTTGGTGAAACTGCTGCTTACTGATTGCGGGCAGGCGCAAGCGCAGACAGGGACTGCTGTTCCGCAGGAGATAGCTTATATTTTGAAAATGCCGGACGGGAAAGCAAAGGTGGACACTATTACTGCCTATGCGCAAAGAAACCGGAAAAATACAGCTATTGATACCTTATTTAAGCTTGGGTTTGCATTAATTGCAAAGCTGAAATATACGGCCGGTGAACCTAAACTGTTAAACGCGTTCGGTATTTACAATCGCGATTTTTCGCGGTATGAAGAGGCTCTGGACAATCATACCAAAAGTCTGGAGCTGGCGCAGCAGAACAATGATACGGAAACGGAGATCTCTGCATTGAATAACCTGGGTGTGGTGTACCGGCGTGTTGATGAAAATGCAAGGGCGCTTACCAAGCATCTGGAGGCTTTAAGGCTTGCCGAAAAAATTGGGGACGATTACAGTGCCAGCGTTTCTTTAAACAGTATTGGGAATATTCATTCGGTTTTGGGTAATTATGCGGATGCCATAGCCTATTTCCGCCGGGGGCTGCTGCTGTCGGAAAAAGCAGGCAATAACCTGGGCATTTCCATGAACTACAATAATATTGGTGAAGTGTATGAGTTTATGGGAAAATTTGATTCGGCCATTAAATACTACAAGGAATCGTTGTTGTACGATGAAAAAATTGCAGATCTTAAAGGCATCGCCATTAATTATAACTCTATCGGCAGCGTACGCCGGAAGCAGGGACGGG
>JAGIAQ010000173.1:6110-6368 GCA_017744795.1 Niabella sp.
GGAAGCCATTGCATTATTTAAAAAACCCAGATCCATTACAGACGCGCTGAAAGACCGGTTGTACCAGGCAGTTACTTATAATAACCTGGGCAATGCGTACCTGGAGTCCAGGCAGTTCGACAGTTCCCGGCTGATGTTTTTTAACGCCATCGCTATTTCAAAAGATATCGGCGTGCTGGGAGAACAAAAGACTGCATACGAGGGATTGATGAGGCTGAATGAAAGAGCCGGCCGGCCGGATTCTGCATTGGCCTACAG
>JAGIAQ010000174.1 GCA_017744795.1 Niabella sp.
GATTAATCATTTTATTTGTGCATTCGTGGCTTAGCCAATTTATGCGTTCGCCCTGCGTTCAGGGTCGAATTCCGTCCTTTTTAACAAAAGGATCCTTCAACAGGGCCATAAAGTCCTCATCCTTGGCATTATCGTAATAACGATCCAGCCCATATTTTATCTGTGAAGGGGATAATTCCGAATAGGTACCCAACAACCGGTCCCAGAAGGAAAACACTGCGCCATAGTTACTATCCGTATAGGGCTGTTTCCAGTGGTGATGCACTTTGTGCATATTGGGCGAGATCAATATATAGCTGATTGCTTTATCCAATTTGGGGTTTAGGCTGATGTTAGCATGTGTAAATGCCGTGGTAACCACTACCAGCGTTTGATAGATCATAACGCTGTACATCGGGGCGCCGCTGATGAAGATCAATAAAATAAAAAACACGCCGCGTAAAAAGCTATCCCCCGGATGATGGCGCAGGCCTGTGGTCACGTCTACCTTAGTATCACTGTGGTGCACCAGGTGATACCGCCACAGGTACCCCTGCTTATGCATGACCCAGTGTACCAGCCAGCTGCTGAAATCCAGCGCCAGCACGCCGATAATAACCGCGCCCCATACCCCGGCGTGCAGCCAGTACACCAGGCCGAAATTGGAATTCCGGCACCAGTCGGAAAGCAATACAATCAATACAGCCAACGCCGTGTGAATGATCAGGTGCATCACCGTAAACCCGAAGTTGACCAACGCATGAGTGAATTTGGTTTTCCGGTATCTTAAATGAAACAAAGGGATGGCGCCTTCGATGATCCAAAAAAACATAAGACCGCCTACCAGCAAGGCCATCCGCTCCAGCGGGCGTTGTTCCAGTGTTGAAAAATAGGTTATGATCCCGTTCATGAGGTTTCTTTTTTAGTTTCCGGGTCTTCAAATTCGAACCCGCAATCAAAGCAATGGTATATTTTGTCAGCTGCCATCTGTGCCCCTCCAAACCGCACCATGTTGACAAAAGTTTCCAGCCAGGTGGATGATTTTTTTGGGGTGGAGATATACTCCACGTTTGTGGATCCGCAATTGGGACAGGGGTTTTGCTCCTGGAATTGCTGTTTTGTCGTCCTTAGTATTTCCACTGCCCGCCCGACCTGCGGCTCCGCCACCATCAGTTTTATGCCCCCTATGGCATTGATGAGGCCCGGATGAACGGCGATGGTGTTCTCGTCTTTCAGCCAGCAATTAATGTCCTCACTCAGCAAATTTCCCAGTGCCAGGTGTGCATCAATATAATTGTCATATGTAGCTGCAACAACGAAGTTCATACATTAAAGTTATTACAGGATCTCAAATAAAAAATGTTTTAGTTACATTTGTACTCTGAGTTCTTTCATTTTTCATCAACCGGAAAGGGTCCTTAATGAAGATTAGGGATAATAGGGAATCGTGTTGCAATCACGAGCTGTCGCGCAACTGTAATCAGCCCAAGACGTTACCAATATAATATCCACTGTCCTGTTAAAAAGGGATGGGAAGGATGGTAAACGTTGCTGTAAGCCAGGAGACCTGCCTTTTCCGAATGAACAATGCTTTCGCGGTTTGAAGCAACGATCAGTAGAATACCTCTTCTTTTGCAAACGGAATATTCCTCGCCTATTTCCGTCGGCAGCATCATTGATTCTTTACTTTTACCAAAGCACAGCATTGCGAAATCTGCAAGGGCTTTTAACTTATCAATCATTTAAAAGTTAAAAGAAAATGCAAACGCACAACCTCGGCTACCCGCGTATTGGTAGCAACCGGGAACTGAAAAAAGCCTGCGAACAGTATTGGCAACGCAGGATCGATGGCAGGCAACTGGAACAAACAGCCCGCGCCATCCGCAACAACAACTGGCAACTTCAAAAAGATGCCGGTATCGACCTTATCCCCGTTAATGATTTTTCGTTCTATGACCAGGTACTGGATACCTGCCTGATGACGGGCGCTATTCCTGAACGTTATCATCCGTTGATGGAACGGGAGCACTTAAACGATCTGGACCTGCTCTTTGCAATGGCAAGGGGCTATCAGCAAAACGGCTATGATCTTACGGCAATGGAAATGACCAAATGGTTCGATACCAACTACCATTACATTGTACCCGAATTCAAAAAAGATCAGCAGTTCTCTTTGTTTAGCCCTGCCATAATACATCAGTTTACAGAAGCAAAGAAAGCAGGTTTCACCGCAAAACCGGTGCTGATCGGTCCGGTAACCTTCCTGCTGTCCGGAAAAGAAAAAGAGGCGGGCTTTCATCGCATTGATCTGTTAAAAAAATTGCTGCCCGTTTATATTGAAGTACTGGAAAAACTGGACGCCTGCGGCGCTTTTTATGTTCAGATGGATGAACCCTGCCTGGCACTCGATCTCTCGGAGCAGGAACAGCAGGCGCTTGTTACTGCGTACACCACCCTTCAAAACCGCGTGCCGAATATTAAGATCATATTGACCAATTATTTTGATTGTTTTGGAAAGAACCTGGAAACGGCCCTCCGGCTTCCGGTTCATACGCTGCACCTGGACCTGGTGCGCTGTCCTTCGCAGCTGGATGACATCCTGGCTACAGGCTTTGTTGCCGGCAGAACGCATTTGTCCCTGGGAATTGTGGATGGAAGAAATATCTGGAAGAATAATTTTCAGCAATCACTTGCCCTTATAGAAAAGGCGCAACAAAAGATTGGCGCCAACCGGATCTGGCTGGCCCCCTCCTGCTCCCTGCTGCATGTGCCCTGCGATTTGGATCTTGAAAAAGACGAAACCGTATTAACACCCGAAATAAAACAATGGCTGGCTTTTGCCAAACAAAAGCTGTGGGAAGTTGCTACCCTGAAGCAGCTGGCGGCAAACCCCGGTGATCCGGCAGCAAAAAACGGGTATGAAGAAAACCAGCGTTGCATTCAAACCCGAAACACCTCATCCCTTATTCATAATGAAGCCGTGAAAAGCCGGGTTGCCGCAATAAAAGATGCGGATGCGCAGCGTGCCAGCGCTTTTACTGTACGAAAGAAAAAACAACAGGATCTTTTACAACTCCCTTTTTTCCCAACCACAACGATCGGGTCCTTTCCGCAAACCAAAGAGGTGCGTGCCTGGAGGGCTCAATGGAAACAACAACAACTTACAGGCACTGATTATACTGAACGGCTCAGGGAAGAAACAAAAAAAGTCATCGCCTGGCAGGAAGCCATCGGGTTGGATGTATTGGTGCATGGGGAGTTTGAGCGGAACGATATGGTGGAGTATTTTGGGGAACAATTAAATGGATTTGTTTTTACCCAAAACGGATGGGTGCAGAGTTACGGCAGCCGCTGTGTAAAACCACCTGTTATTTACGGTGATGTATCCCGTCCGCAGGCAATGACCGTTGCCTGGAGCAAATACGCGCAATCCCTTACCCAGAAATGGGTTAAAGGAATGCTTACAGGGCCGGTTACAATTTTGCAATGGAGCTTTGTACGCGATGATCAGCCCCGCAGTGTTACCTGTAACCAGATTGCCCTGGCCATCAGGGACGAAGTGTGCGATCTTGAAAATGCAGGCATCAGGATCATTCAGATCGATGAGCCGGCCATAAGGGAGGGACTGCCCCTCAGAAAGGAGCTTCAGAAAGCTTACCTGGGTTGGGCGGTAACAGCTTTTCGCATTGCAGCCAGCGGTGTGCGGGATGAAACACAGATCCACACCCATATGTGCTATTCTGAATTTAATGATATCATCAGCAGTGTGGCCGATATGGATGCCGATGTGATCACCATAGAAACGGCGCGGTCACAAATGGAATTGCTGAATGCCTTTGCTTCATTCGAATATCCGAATGATATAGGGCCCGGCGTGTATGACATCCATTCCCCGCGCATTCCTTCAAAAGAAGAAATGATCGCATTGATCGAAAAAGCGCTTAAATTTATACCGGCCGGTCAACTTTGGGTAAATCCTGATTGCGGCTTAAAAACACGTGGCTGGGAAGAAACCCGGGAAGCGCTTATCGAAATGACAAAGGCCGCGGCCGCATTGCGTCAAAAAGCAGCAGCCCCCTTGTTACAATAACTATGTGTCAGCATGAAGATAAATATTGCCCACGCTGCAAACAACCCTTTGAATGCAAAGTGGGCAGTATTTTGCTTTGTCAGTGCAGCCAGGTAAGCCTGACGCAGGCCGAAAGAGATTTTATCAGTGAACAATATGACGACTGCCTTTGTGGCGATTGCATCCTTAAAATGAAGGCGCTTTATCACAGGAACCATTTTCAGAGCCGGTTGAAAAAGATCCTGGGTGTTTTTTATAAGGGAGATTAATTTAAAACAGGCAGTCGAGAGTTAATAATTAGCCGGGAATCCGGAAAGCCGGGAAGGTATTGTTTTGCAATCTATTAAGACTTACCGCTTCACCGCCTTGCCGGCTCAAAAAATACTTTTTAGTCGGCCCCATAACTTACATCTTGATATTCCGCCTTATCGCATCCATTAGGTCATTCAATCCTTTCCAAGTGCCTTCAAAGGCCTGGCCACTGCCCAATGCAGGCTGAATATCTGTTTGAATGATTTGTTCGGCTTCGGTGCGGGGAAGTAATTTACCCACAAAAGGACCATAATCAACCGCAACCTTTCCAAGAGATTTACTTATGGACAGAACCATGGCTTTATCCGTTTTTCCATGAACGCCTTCCCATTCTTTTAAAAGCGCCTGATTATTATTGTCAAAATTGCCGCCTGCTACCTTATCCGCCGGAAGGGTTACCACTTTTATGGAAATCATATTGCTTTTCTCAAATATGCGTACCAGGCTATCGATCCTGCTGTTTTGAGCGGGAGTAAACAATTGCTCAAAATCATAGGACATATTGATATTCTGCGGAGTGGCTACCTGTTGCTGGGGATATTTGATCTTCAGGTCCCTGCCATCCACGTCTCTGGAATGAACAGCCTCATTTAGTCGTTTACCCGGGTTACAGGAAAAAATGGAAAGGGTCATCAGTAGTAACGCACCCAGGAAAATATTTTTTTGCATAAATCAATTTTTAGTTCACAAAATGCTGCCGCAAAATTAATGGAAATGAAAGGCCGATTTAGTTATTTAACAAAAGACCTGCTATTTTAACGCCGCAAATTCAAGCAACAATAAATCATTGTAGGCAGGACAATAATAATGGAATTTTGTGATCTTCAGCGCGCCAAGGATCGTTTTGAAAGGGTTGGGCGCAAGGGAAGCCATATGGGCAATAAAAAGACAGAACGTATTTTCTTCGATCGCAACAGCAGGTGGCGGTTGTAGCTCCGTTGCCGGTTGGCCCCAGCGCAGCAATGCTGTACTTAAAATAACCTGATCCAGGATGTTTTCTGATCGCAGCAACAACTTTTTTGCTGTTTTTACCAGCAAAGGCCTGTGCTGTTCCAGTTCGGGTATGGGCCTTACGGCCATTAACCGGGCCAGGTGATAAAGAATAACCGGTGTGCGTTCATAATGGGGTGAGATGTACGCCGGTCTCGAAAAGATAGCCCCGCTTTTGATGCTGTTCTCCAACAACTGCAGACTGGCGGAATCGCTTGCGTTCCATTTTAAGCGATACTGCTGCACCATATACAATACATTAGCAAGCACCGATACATCAAAATCGATGGGCATATTTTTACCATACCAGGTAGAATAAGCCGGAAGGTCTCGGTATCTTTTAAAACTGTTTCTTACTTTTCGGTGTCGGGTATTGGCATATAACTGCATAGAGTCATGTACCCGCTGTACCAGTTCCGGAGGGGCATCTAATGCCATCAAAATAATACTGGTGTCGTCCAGGTCGTCCGGTATTGCTTCGGTTTTATCCATCCAATTCAGCCAGCCTCCGTTGGGAAACACTTTGACCGTATCTGTGGGCCAAAAATTGTAGCTGGTACGACCAGTTCTGTTCAAAAATTTATTAAAAACGGGTTGTGTTCTTGCCAGGATTCCGGTTGCTGTCTGCTGTTGGTAAGGGGTTAGCCGGGGAATCATGTTCCGGAGGGTAAGGGCAATGAGGCCCGTAAAAAAAGGATTTATATCCGCCTTCCACCTCGTTTTATTAAGCGCGTACCTGCGGTAGGAGGGAAAGGAGCCGGCAGGAAAAACGCCATCTTTCTTTATCTGCAAAGCGGCTATTTGCTGCAACAGCCGGTGGGTAACAGAAGTATCATTTGCGTTACCCGCAAATACTCCCATCACAAACAGAGCACAAAAAACTGCTGATTTTAAACGGTGCACAGCAATATTCGTTGGTTATATATCCGATAAGCGTAGCTTCTGTAAATCAATCAATTACGAAGATTAGCCAAAATGCCGGGAATCCGGAAAGACGGGAAGATTTGTTTTTCAAT
>JAGIAQ010000175.1 GCA_017744795.1 Niabella sp.
TACGACTATTTTAGTAATAATGATAGCGGTTAATTATAACAAGTGATTTGCTATTGAACGACTTGTCAACCTGTCAACTTTTTAACTTATCAACTAATCTACGTACCTTCGCATCCGCAGGCGGATTTGTTTATTGTTCAACCTGTTTAAAAATTCTGAACTAATAAACGTAAAAAACTCCCACAAAGATTTTCCACGTTTACCTTTCAGATTATTGATCAAGTCACTTTAGTGGCCTGCTTTAAATTTTGTGCTATGAGCAAAATAAAAGAATTATTACAGCAAAGAATATTGGTATTGGATGGCGCTATGGGCACCATGATCCAGCGGCATAAGTTAATGGAAGCGGATTACCGCGGCGATCGTTTTGCGAACTGGCACTCCGATGTAAAGGGGAACAATGACTTATTGAGCCTTACAAAACCGGAAGTTATTAAAAGCATTCATAAAGAATACCTGGCGGCGGGGTCCGATATTATTGAAACGAATACTTTCAGTTCTACGTCCATAGCTCAGGCGGATTATGATATGCAATCGCTGGCGTATGAATTAAATGTGGCCAGTGTAAAATGCGCCCGTGAAGCGATTGATGAATTCAGCGCGGCAAATCCGGGCACCGGTCCTAAGTTTATCGCAGGTGCGATAGGGCCACTCAATAAAACCTTATCACTGTCGCCGGACGTAAACAATCCCGGTTACCGCGCGGTAAGCTTCGATGAGGTAGTGGCAGCTTATACAGAGCAGATCCATGGTTTGGTAGACGGCGGAGCCGATCTGCTGCTGATCGAAACTATTTTTGACACGCTCAACGCGAAAGCAGCCATTTTTGCTGCCAAAAAGTTTTTCAGGGAGCATCCTGAAGAGGCAAAGCGTTTTGATAACGGGCCCGAGGGCGCGCCCATTATGATCAGCGGGACTATTACCGATGCTTCGGGCAGAACCCTGAGCGGACAAACATTAGAAGCGTTCTATATTTCCGTGGAACATGCCAGTCCGTTGAGCGTGGGTCTGAACTGCGCCCTGGGGGCAAAAGAAATGCGTCCGCACGTAGCAGAACTGGCACATCTTGCGGGGTGTTATGTTTCCGCATATCCCAATGCCGGCCTGCCCAATGCGATGGGTGAGTATGACGAACAACCAACAGAGACCGCTGCGTTTTTGGAAGACTGGGCAAAGGAAGGGTTTGTAAATATTGTGGGTGGTTGCTGCGGCACCACACCGGCGCATATTGCGGCCATCGCAAAAGCAGTAAAAGGGGTTACACCACGGGTGTTGCCGGTTGTTGAAACTATTGAATAAAATGCCGGATTCGTTTCTGCATTTTTTAAATTATAAAGACTCATGTCAGCGAATACAACAATTCATTCTTATTTAAGTCTCTCGGGTCTGGAACCTTTGGTGGTACGACCGGAGACGAATTTCATTAATATCGGGGAGCGGACCAATGTAACCGGCTCAAAAAAGTTTGCCCGGTTAATACGCGAAAACAAATACGAAGAGGCGCTGAGCGTGGCGCGGCAACAGGTGGAGAATGGCGCGCAGGTGATCGATATTAATATGGACGACGCACTGCTGGATGGGGTGCAGGCAATGACCACTTTTGTTAACCTGGTGCAGAGCGAACCGGATATTGCTAAAGTGCCGCTGATGATCGACTCTTCCAAGTTTGAGATCATCCAGGCCGGCTTAAAATGCGTACAGGGAAAATGTATCGTCAACTCTATCTCTATGAAAGAAGGGGTGGAGAAGTTTATTGAACAGGCAATCATCTGCAAAAGCTTTGGCGCGGCGGTGGTGGTGATGGCTTTTGACGAACAGGGTCAGGCCGATACCAAGGAACGTAAAGTGTCGATCTGTCACCGGGCGTATAAAATATTAACGGAACAGGTAGGGTTTCATCCCCAGGATATTATTTTTGATCCGAACGTTTTTGCCATTGCTACCGGTTTGGAAGAGCATAACAATTACGGCGTGGATTTTATACAGGCCACCAAAGAGATCAAACAACTGATGCCGGAAGTAAGCATCAGCGGCGGGGTCAGCAACCTTTCCTTTTCCTTCAGGGGCAATGAGCCGGTTCGCGAAGCGATGCACGCCGTGTTTTTATATTATGCCATTAAACAAGGGATGAACATGGGCATCGTTAATGCCGGTCAGCTGGCGGTGTATGATGAAATTGAGCCCCAGTTGCGCCAGCTTTGTGAAGATGTGATCTTAAACCGGAACAATGATAATAATGAAGCCACCGAAAAATTGCTGGCCTTTGCGGAAACGGTGAAGTCTTCCGGCAAAACAGAAAAAAAAGATCTGGCATGGAGAAATACTACTGTGGAAGAAAGGCTGAAACACGCACTGGTAAACGGTATTACGGATTATATTGATGAGGATACAGAAGAGGCCCGACAAAAGTATCCCCGCCCACTGGAGGTGATTGAAGGGCCGTTGATGGCGGGTATGGATGTGGTGGGTGACCTGTTTGGTGCCGGAAAAATGTTCTTGCCTCAAGTGGTAAAAAGCGCACGGGTGATGAAAAAGAGCGTGGCCTGGCTAACCCCTTTTATTGAGGAAGAAAAGAAAGCCAATCCTGATATTGATGAGGATGCGGCGCCCAAAATATTGCTGGCAACGGTTAAGGGAGATGTACATGATATCGGGAAAAATATTGTGGGCGTGGTATTGGCTTGTAACGGTTACAAGATCATCGACCTGGGCGTGATGGTGCCAACCGATAAAATACTGGACACAGCTGAAAAAGAAAAAGCGGATATTATCGGGGTAAGTGGGTTGATCACCCCCTCCCTGGACGAGATGGTAAATGTAGCGCACGAAATGCAGCGCCGGCAGATGAAACAGCCGCTGCTGATCGGGGGAGCCACTACTTCCCGGATGCATACCGCAGTAAAAATTGCGCCCCAGTTTGATAATGGGGTGGTGCATGTACTGGATGCTTCGCGCAGCGTAACCGTTGCCGGGTCTTTATTAAATCCTGAACAAAAGCCGGGATTCCTTGAGGGAATTAAGAAAGAATACGTAAAGCTTGCTGCGGATTTCGCAAGCAAGAAAAAAGTGAAAGAATTTCTGCCTTTTGGCGATGCTCAGCAGAACAAAGCTGCTATCGACTGGAACGGCTTTCAGCCCAAACAACCCAGGTTTACGGGGGTGAAGACATTCGAAGATTATGACCTTTCGGAAATAAGGACTTTTTTCGATTGGCAGCCTTTTTTCATCTCATGGGAATTACATGGTAAATTTCCGCAGATACTGGAAGATCCTATCATTGGTAAAGAAGCTACAAAATTGTACAACGATGCCAATAAACTGCTGGATCAGATCATTGCAGAAAAATGGCTGACCGCCCAGGGAACTGTGGGCTTCTGGCCGGCACGCAAAACCGGAGATGACACCATTGAAGTGCATCCGGAGAGTGATAAAACCATCGCACTGCAGTTTTTACGGCAACAAATTAAAAAGGCCGCCGGGCAACCGAACCTGAGCCTTGCCGATTTTATAAGTCCGGGTGCCGAAGGTGATTATCTGGGTGCATTTGCCGTAACCATACATGGTATTGAGCCACACATTGAACGTTTTATAGCCCAGAATGACGATTACAGCAAGATCAACCTGCAGGCTTTGTCTGACCGCTTTGCGGAGGCCTTTGCAGAGTTGCTGCACCAGAAAGTACGTAAGGAATTGTGGGGCTATGTTCAGGAAGAAACCCTATCCAATGACGAACTGATCCAGGAAAAATACCTGGGCATCCGTCCGGCGCCTGGCTACCCGGCCTGCCCGGATCATACAGAGAAATATAAATTATTTGAGCTGCTTGGCGGCGAACCGGTTACAGGAGTCCACCTGACAGAAGCATTAGCGATGTACCCGGCCTCCTCCGTTTGCGGATGGTATTTTAGCCACCCGGAAAGTAAATATTTTGGCGTGGGCAAAATACAGGAAGACCAGTTCCTCGATTATGTGCAACGCAAGCAAATGCCGGAAGATGATATGCGGCGCTGGTTGCGGCCGGTGCTAGAGTAGTGTTTTATTCGTGAGGCGCGCTAAACGATAAACGTGAGGGGCTCAGGTCTATCGTTTAGCATTTCACGTTAAGAAATAAAACCAAATAGGGTAACTCAATATTTACAATGTAGTATAGAGGCACAAAGTGGGCTGACCAAAAAGCTGTGCAACAAAAGCTTTTGAACCATTAACGCATTGAGCCCATTAAGAAAACGACTTAATGAGCATCTTAATCCTTAATGGTTTGTCATTCGCCGCTTGCTGTGCAAAAAAACTTTTTATGAAAATTGCGTTAAGCTAATTGTGAAATGTGAAAGGCTCACATTTATCGTTTCACCTCTCACGATACTTCTGCTACTGTACGAATATGGCTAACGTGTTTTACACGATTAATTTTTCCTGTACGTAATCTTTACCGGCACCACCCCATCATTTAACATCCCGATTTTCCGGGCTGCTTTTTTGGAAAGGTCAATGATGCGGCCTTCAACAAAAGGCCCCCGATCGTTGATATGCACTTTTACTTTTCGCCCGTTTTTTAAATTGATAACCGTTACTTTGGTCCCCAGGGGCAGCGTTTTATGTGCTGCTGTTTTTTTTCCTTGTCTGAAAACAGCGCCACTGGCGGTTTTCCGCCCTCTGAAGCTATCGGAGTAATAGGAGGCATTCCCCGACTCCGTTATTTTGCGGCTACAGGAAGAGAATAACAGCAACCCAAGCATCAATATTGCGCCGTTCCGGATCATGCGTTTGCTTTTTTACGGGTGTAAGCAATTTTGAGGTAGATCATTGTCAGCGACAGGCAAAGGATAACGGCGTTGGTAAGGATGATGACCCAATCATTTTTTAAAACGCCGTACAGGATCCACATGGCCTCATTTACGGCGGCAATAACAAACATCATCAAGGAAATATCTTTGACTGATTTATCCTTTATGGTTTTAATGACCTGGGGCAGAAAAGTAAGCGTGGTAATAAAACCGGCTACGGCGCCTAAAAGATCAACTCCGTTCATATGTTTTATTTCTTTTTCTTCTTTTCGTAATAAGGGCTTAAGTCAATGATCTCTACTTTTCTAAACTCTACGGGGTGTCCTTCGCTTTGCAGTGAAATGTATCCTGATTTTAGCAGCTGCCCGTCTTTTTTAACGGAAGGATCAAAGTCTGTTACATTGCCGCCACCTAATTGGGGCTTTTCATAAACAAGGACGGTATCGCCATTCACAATTTGTTTGATAATTGAGTCGCCCAGCACCAGTACTTCGGCTCTTACCCATACGTCGTTCCGGAACGTTTTGGACGTAGAGTTAATGCAGTGCTTTGTTTCCAGCTTTCCATCCATTTCAATATTGGTTCCGGGAGTACAAACGTTACAGGTACTGCGCTCTCCGGTAGAGTCGCCGCCTAGCAGCTGGTCCTCAATCGAGATGGGGAAATCCTGGTTTTTCAACATGGTTTGCGGTGGTTGACAATGAAGCATGATCCCGCTGTTTTTATAGGCCCAACCAGGTGCGCCGGGTGTTTGCTTACCAATAAAACGGTATTCTACTGCCAGCAGGTAGTAAGAAAAAGGGGTCCTGTAAAAAAGATGACCAAACCGGTCGTCGAAGGTTTTATAATGATCATAATTTACCTGTATAACGCCGTTCACCACTCTGAAGGTGTTTCCAAAATTATCACCAAAATCATATCCCCTTATTTTAGGCTTCCAACCGGTCAGATCTTTTCCGTTAAAAAGCTGTACCCATTTACGGCCAGCAGGTGATTGGGCATTTAATTGGAACGATAAACATAAAAAAAGGATCAGCTGGGGCAGTTTCATATTTGATCAATTAAAAATGAATGAAGTAGTAACGGTTCTAAAGGTACATTATTAATCAGCTTTTATCGATCATCCAGGGAATCTTCCAACGTTTTTTGATCTTGTAATTGGAGATAATGTACTGGCGGATATGCTCCATCGCTTCCTCCACATCATCCGTAAGTAAAACCAGGTTCATATCCTCTTTGGAGATCGTTCCCTGTGCTGCCATGCCTTCAATGGTTACCATCAGTTCTTTATAGAATTCCTTGCCAAATAATACGATCGGGAACTGTGTAATGGTCTTGGTTTGTATCAGGGTAATGGTCTCAAAAAATTCATCCATCGTGCCAAATCCGCCGGGCATAATGATAAAGGCATAACTGTATTTCACCAGCAATACTTTTCGCACCTGTCTC
>JAGIAQ010000176.1 GCA_017744795.1 Niabella sp.
ATAAACGCTCCAATTTTTTGAATTCGTAGATATGCTTCCCGAACCAGAATTATTAACTTCTCCTCTTACTATATAGCTCGCACTAAAAGCACTGTTACCGGATGCGGAGATGTTCATGCCAAGGCCCCCAAATGAATTTCCTTTTTTTTCACCAGATCCCTTAGAGTGTGCAGAAACTCCTGCACTAAGCCCAACATCAACAGATTCAAAATTTGTCGATGCTTCAACCCCAATACTTCCCGATACAGATTCTGAAGACTTCATTAAACTAAGTCCAGCATCAGCATAGTAACCATCATACGGGGTTTTGCCTACGCCTGCTGAAACTCCAATACCCAAACCTGATTTGTCGATGCTCCACCCAAGCGATCCGCCAATATACCAACCCATACCAAATCCTTTAAAAGTATCATCTGCAAAAGTTAACTTAGCGTTGACATCTGCCATTTTTGCAATTCCAACGTTAGCTCCTATAGTAAAAGAGCTTTGTGTCCCTCCGGACCAAAAAACTCTGTTATTGGATTGTGCCCCATTCCAATCATCAGGAAACCCGCTTATGCTTCTATTTACAGCCCCCGGGTTTAATGTCCATCCCAATCCTACCCAACTTGCTTCTAAACCTGGTTGTATCCCTGCATGATAGGAAAGTGACAAAGGATACCCTCCTTCTGGCCCGGGTACTTCCAACAATGGAATATTATAAGTAAAATCTCCCGTTTGCAGGTTTACCATATCCGTGGTATCAATCGGTTCAAAACTAGTGGCTTCGGGTGAGGTGGGGCCGGCGGTAAGCGCATGTGCAACAGAAGGCGCAAAAGTATTGGTGCCTAAAATAAGCAAAAACGTGGCGGCTATGGCTTTGCGGGTAAAGACTTGTTTCTGCATATTAATACAGTTGTTTAATGGTTCAAGGTTTAACGTGTAAAGTTGGTTCCATATCAAGTTTTGGAACATTATTTATATCGCTTCGCTTAAAAGCAAATTTTAAAGCTCCTGTACCAAAGCCGCACTCCGAAATATTTATATCAAATACAGGACTTGTCTTAATTTCGGCTTTAGGGAAACATAAAAGCAGTGTATTACCATTGTTCATTCCATAGGTTTGGTCGAAAAAATAATCTGCCAGTTGTACCGTATCTCTCGTTGGCGTGGTAAGGTTAATATACCGCCCCATCCTAAATGCCAGTACCTGCACCATTTCACTATAGCGGTTAAAAGAACCTAATTGCCTGATAGCCTCCTTGTCCTGTATGCTGTATTTAAGTTTGAAATAGTACATACTGTCATACTTATTATTTTTTTTCGCCAAAGTATCGCCCACATTATTTTCTTTTTCCTGCAGCGTTAAAAAATCCGAAGGAAAATAAGTGATACAGGCTTTTACCCCGTTTACCTCTGTTTCTTTCACCAGGCCATTATCTTTGTCGTTTATATAACTTTCCAATTCCGTTTTCGATAATATTCTTTTCCCATTATCGCAAGCCGTTACAGCCAGTAAAAGCCCCAAAGCACAGAGCTCTGTAATTAACTTTCTCAGTCTATTTTCTACCCGGCACCGCATATTCTTTGTTTAATTGCTCCACTACCTTGTCTGTTATATCCAATGCAGGGTCGGCATAAGCTATATTGCCATTAGCTGCCACCAATATCATTTTATAACCATTTGTTTTTCCGTACCGGCTCAAAAATGTGTTTACAGTGGTCAAAACCGATTGACTTAGCCGCTGTTCTTCCTGGGCAGCATTTTGCCGGATCGCATTCTGGTAGTCCTGCAGCTGTTTTTGTTTGGTTCCAATAAGATCCTTACTCAACTGCTTTTCTTTTTCCGTACCCTGCGCGGCTGATTTCGAATAAGCAGCAATGGCGTTCTTTACATCATTGGTCAGTGAATCAATATTCCCCTCCCACATTTTCTTTTTGGCATCAAACTCGCCCCGCGCAGCCACCATGGCATTATACCCGTTTAATAACTTAACGGAGTCTACATAAGCTATTTTATGCGCATTGAAAAAAGCAAAATAAACAGAAAAGGCACCAACCAGGACAATAAGGACTACAATAAACAATACGTTTTTCTTTGGTAGTTTCATAAACAGTAAATGGTTTTAGAGTGTTACAATCTATTACGAATATACAATCATTTTTAATTTACAATCTTTTTTTGTAAAAATTTATCGGCCTTATTTTATTCATTTTTTTAATCTCGGTTACCAAAGACTGGTTGGTTTCCTTTTGTTGTTGGAGCTGAATTTGTTGTTCCGTCATCTTCTTCTCCATTGCAATCAAATGCAAGGTCAGCTCCTCGATCTTCTTCAACAATACCGCCTGGCTGGCGCCCATCTCAACGCCTTTCTCGCCCACCTCTTTCGCGGATGGCACTTCCGGCAAATGACCGTTTTGTTTAATAAAACTTTCAACCTGGCTTAAAGGAGTTAATTGGTAAGAAGGCTTAAAAACGTAATCGGGCCAGCCGGAGGACTGCAGCTTTATTTTCATTTCTTCCGCGATCACTTTACCCCCTACCGCAAGTTTGTAATCAGCCGGCACGGGGTTTACAGCTATACCAAGACTGCCTGGAACATAATTTAGCGCCATAGATGCCCCGCTCCCGCTTAGTAAGGAAGCCACGGAGGGCTCATTTCCATTAACCACTTCCAGCCGGGGACCGTAAAAATATTGCCGGTCACTGGTGTTGGAATCGTAATAGAGATAAGAGCGATGCAAAAGGTTACTTTGTCCCGGCAAAAATTTAAAATCCGTGCAGCTTAGTACTTTAGCCCCCGTTACACCATCATATATCCCGCCCAGATTTTCTGTGGAACCGTCACCACTTCCGTGCACATAACCCACCAGCAAATACCATTTATTTAATTCAGGGAGATGACCGTAGAAAAAATAAGGATTTCCTTCTCCTGTATTATTCAGGTAGGCTACATTAGCGCCAGCGCAGCCAAAATAAGTAAGGCCACCTTGCGAGTTTTCTTTTTTGATCCATATCGACAGGCGATACATTGCGTCCGGGTTAATAGAAGTAACAGCCGAATTCCAACCGCCGTCACCATCCGTTCCGTTTCCGGCCACCGGGGTCGCCTTCCACAATACCACCCGGCTGCTGTTAGGACCCGTTCCCCACTCGCGGGCATTCTCATTATCATCGCCATTTTTTTGAAAAAAAGCAGTGCTGCCGCTGCCCGGCAGCCACGAGGATAAATCCAGCAAATTCTGACTAAACGCCGTTGTACTCCAACATACCATCAATAGTTGCAAAATGTATTTCATATAAACCAATTTCATTTTTTAGCTAACTGTATTCTTATTTCTTTATTCTCTTTTTTCAGCACATTTATCGTCTTTTCCATTTCGATCAAATGCAGTGTCAGTTCCTCAATCTTTTTCAGCAACACCGCCTGGTTGGCTCCGACCTCAATCCCTTTCTCAGCAACTTCTTTCGCAGCCGGCACTCCCGGCAAATGACCGTTTTGTTTTATAAAGTTTTCGATCTGACTTAATGGAGGTAAGTTGTACGAAGGTCTGAACACATAATCCGGCCAGTTGGCAGCTTCTACCTTCACTTCTTTGGCGCGGACATTTCCGTTAACAGAAAGGGCTTCTTTAGGTGTAGTGGTTCCAATGCCCACGTAGCCTCCAAAATAGTTTTTTGCGCTTGTATCATTAATGTAAACTCCATACTTGTTTATTATGTTATTTGGAAAACGGTTTATATAAAGTCCATAAGCATTATTTACCGTCGCGGTCGCCACGCTACCTATTGCGCCTGTAAAACAGGCTGCTTCATTTATTGTTCCACTACCTGTTATAAGCACAAACCCCTGAAATGAGCGAATAATCCCAACTGTTCCCGAGCCAGAATAGGTGCAATACACAGGAAGACCCAGAGCACCTGTAATATTACCAGAAGTATGGGCAATTTTAGTATTTACCATCAGAGAGCTGATAACGTTAGTTGCTACATTTTGTGTAGCATTTATCTGTACAGGAGTATTCAGATAATTTGAATCTGAAAAAACTTTATCAATTTCCAAAGAAAACTGCGGGTTGGTTGTACCAATGCCTACATTTCCGCTACCAGGAAAAACATTGGTAGTAACTTGAGCATAAGACGATATGCTTATTATTACCAATAAAAGGATCAAATATCTTTTCATACAATCATTTTTTATTTTCGAGTTGCCTAATACGATTTAGTAATGCTATATTCTGTTTTTTCAATAAATCAACATCTTCCTCCTGCTGTCTGGACGCGTCGTTTTGCTTAATAATATATAAAGTCAGTTCTTCTACTTTTTCTAACAGTTTTTTATTCATCTCCCCTAAAGCAATACCTTCTGCACTTACTTCTTTTGCGGTGGGTATACCGGGCAAATGCCCCTGGAGTTTAATTTGCATCGATAATTCTTCCAGCGGCAGGAGTTTATGTTCGGGTGCGAACACATAATCTGGCCAGTTGGTGGCTTCTACTTTGATTTCCTGGGCACGGATCTTCCCATTTACTGACAGTTTTTCCTGGGGCGTTAGGGTTCCTATACCGATGTTACCCGAGCTTCTTATGCTCATTGCTGTAATCCTGTCATCTGCAATGTTAACGTCCCCATGCAGGTTAAAATTCAACGCCAGATTTTTAATACCCGCATACCCATTATTTGGATAACCGCCACAGCATCGCCACTCAGGAACAGCTTCAATAGACGCTCCAAAATAATCGGGACGAACATCCCGGAAGCCTGTGAACAAAATCCCCTTTGTCCCCAGAGAGCCCGAGTAATCGCCGATAGTTAAAAAATCATCTCCCGCAATATGCAGTTTACTAAGGGGGTTAGTAGTTCCAATCCCAACATTTCCTCCGTTGGGGTTTATATATGTGGGTGTGGAGGTGAAATAACCGAGATAAATGTGCTGATTCTGGCCCGCATCCAAATGAAGGTTCCCATTAGATGAAAGCACCTGGGCGACACCCGAGGCAATCCTGTTTGTGCCGGAACCTACATATAAACTTCCTCCCCAGGAGGCATTTGGACCAAAATAAATCATAGAATTATCGCCTTTAGCAATGTGCAGTCCAGCATTAAGCACCGGAGTTACAGTTCCGACTCCGACATTCCCATCTGCCGGAAATACATTTGTTTGTCCCTTACCAATATGCAACAGCAATAAAAAAAGGCCTGTAGTAATTACTTTTTTCATAAACAGCTTCTATTTAGGGCTTATCGGTTTTCTACCCGGTTTAAAAGTTCCATAATAACATCCACCAATTCCTGGCATAGCCAATCACTGGCCTCCCTGACTAGTCATAGAAATTCACTTCACCTCATACAGTATTTGTATGCCGCTTACAGGTTGCAGCCTCATAACATTTTCAGGACCTGCATTAAGCCTGCCGTATCCCCTCAGGGATTATTGCCCTTATTTCTCTAACGATAGAAAACAGCGTAACAGTTTCGAGGTTGCTTGGAATGGTTCAGTCTGGCTACAAACAGTTATCAGAGGTCTTTATCGTTTCTCATATACAAATTCAGTTTCTCAATTCGTTTTACTAATGTACAACGCTTATTTAAATTTCCAAAAAAAATATTACTATCGACAGGCCATCCAGATTTTCGCCGGTGGCGGCCATCATGCAACCGGCGTAGCATCCATCCGGGTACTGAATCTTGAAACACGGACTATTTCAAAAAATCATACACCGGTGTTACCGTCATCCTGACGATCCGGCAATTCACAAAACTTTAAAAAATCTTCTACAATTTGGTTCGATATTTTTCCCGATCCCGCTACAAAGCTCCTGAAAGGGAGCTTTTTTTTATGCTATGACTTTTGAAGAACGACGATTCCCTTAAGGCTTATACGTATCACTTTGTTATAGCATTGAACGATGTGCGTTGGCAATAACAACTACCCCCGAACTTAATCCGATTTAACCTTTGATGCAGTCTTTTTTTCTTCCATGGTAATTTTTACTTCAAGGTCGTTCTGCTGCCGGGGAC
>JAGIAQ010000177.1 GCA_017744795.1 Niabella sp.
ACTTTGGTCTTTGACAACTGGTATTTCCGGATATTGATTCCGCCTTTAGTTGTGAATTGCTTTCAATTTTCGAATTAACTTTGGTCTTTGACAACTTAAATTTTACAAATATTGTTTGCACCGGGTTGTGAATTGCTTTCAATTTTCGAATTAACTTTGGTCTTTGACAACCCACCCAGCGAGTAGACCGGTAACGAAAGTGTTGTGAATTGCTTTCAATTTTCGAATTAACTTTGGTCTTTGACAACGCGCAGCTTATGCTGTTTGCAGTTGGCGCGTTGTGAATTGCTTTCAATTTTCGAATTAACTTTGGTCTTTGACAACCCATTGACGAAATAGCCGCCCGGTACGCACGTTGTGAATTGCTTTCAATTTTCGAATTAACTTTGGTCTTTGACAACAGCTGTTCATTGCTAAGCATCAGGCTTACCGTTGTGAATTGCTTTCAATTTTCGAATTAACTTTGGTCTTTGACAACCTTCACCGGCTTCTGCATAAAACTCACTTAGTTGTGAATTGCTTTCAATTTTCGAATTAACTTTGGTCTTTGACAACAACGACACTTCCGGTATGTCGCATTGCCAAGTTGTGAATTGCTTTCAATTTTCGAATTAACTTTGGTCTTTGACAACCGCCACGGCTTCGGCCATACCAACAAAAACGTTGTGAATTGCTTTCAATTTTCGAATTAACTTTGGTCTTTGACAACGGTTTGATACAGGCAGCATACGCGCCTACGTTGTGAATTGCTTTCAATTTTCGAATTAACTTTGGTCTTTGACAACAACTGGACAATAGACGGTTCGCAGATGTACGTTGTGAATTGCTTTCAATTTTCGAATTAACTTTGGTCTTTGACAACATTACCTAAAATGAGAGCTTACACGCTACAGTTGTGAATTGCTTTCAATTTTCGAATTAACTTTGGTCTTTGACAACGCTGTCCTGCAATTGCTTCATAGCATCGCCGTTGTGAATTGCTTTCAATTTTCGAATTAACTTTGGTCTTTGACAACCGTTTGATGGTACGGTGTCATCAAAATACGTTGTGAATTGCTTTCAATTTTCGAATTAACTTTGGTCTTTGACAACTATCTTTAAAATTCAATACATCCTGGGGGTGTTGTGAATTGCTTTCAATTTTCGAATTAACTTTGGTCTTTGACAACATCGGTATTTTTGGTATCATTTGGTATACGTTGTGAATTGCTTTCAATTTTCGAATTAACTTTGGTCTTTGACAACTTAAGAAAATTCCACACGGGTAACAAGTAGTTGTGAATTGCTTTCAATTTTCGAATTAACTTTGGTCTTTGACAACCATTTGAAAGTTTTCACCCGCTGGCATGTAGTTGTGAATTGCTTTCAATTTTCGAATTAACTTTGGTCTTTGACAACAATTGGCGCGTGGGTAAATTCAGGCAACAAGTTGTGAATTGCTTTCAATTTTCGAATTAACTTTGGTCTTTGACAACGTACATGGCGGGTGAAAGATTGCAAGCGTGTTGTGAATTGCTTTCAATTTTCGAATTAACTTTGGTCTTTGACAACGGTAACTCTATGGCCTCTTTCGTTAGGGAGTTGTGAATTGCTTTCAATTTTCGAATTAACTTTGGTCTTTGACAACACAGAACTGGTGTACTTATTAGGACATAGGGTTGTGAATTGCTTTCAATTTTCGAATTAACTTTGGTCTTTGACAACAATGATGAATTGGGTAAATCATTCGATATAGTTGTGAATTGCTTTCAATTTTCGAATTAACTTTGGTCTTTGACAACCGGCGAGTAATATTATCATTCTTCTTATCTGTTGTGAATTGCTTTCAATTTTCGAATTAACTTTGGTCTTTGACAACTACCCGGTGTCTTCAATACAAAGCATTAGAGTTGTGAATTGCTTTCAATTTTCGAATTAACTTTGGTCTTTGACAACCAACCAATATTCGTCACCGATATAATTAGGTTGTGAATTGCTTTCAATTTTCGAATTAACTTTGGTCTTTGACAACGTTGTATTCTTTATATCCAAGTCCATTTAGTTGTGAATTGCTTTCAATTTTCGAATTAACTTTGGTCTTTGACAACGCGTTTTGTCAAAACCCACAACAGCAAAGGATTTCAAGTTGTCAACAGGATAAAAAAACGGGCAATATTGCCCGTTTTTTTATCCTAATTCTTCCATTTTTACACAAACAAAACCTCATAAAACAGCCTTCCCGACTTATCAAATGCGCCTACTACGCTTTCGATCCGGCCGGAAAGACCCGCCACCCGGTTGATATTAGCCACCAGATAACCGCCGTCGTCAAAAACATCATCCAGGGCTATTACTCCCTCTTTTAATGCCCGGATTACGGTATCCCTCTTCAAATCCTCAGGAAGCCTGTTGGTATTTACCAAAATCCGCCCCTCACTGATTATCTCCTGCAAGTTTTGTCCGGACTCAAAATCATCGTGAAGGATTGTATAAACACTATCGTCCTTCGAATTAGTAACCATAGCATCATAAAACGCATCGGCATCCATAACATCCTCGTCTTCTTTAAAATAAACATTGGCCACTTTATCTGCCGACAATTTCAAACTACGATAATACGGCGTTTCCAGTTGCGTTAAATACATTGCTGATCCCGGAAGACTTCCCTCTGTTTCTTTTAACACGTATACGGCAATATATACATTTTCCCAGGCCCTGGCTTCTTTATTCAGGTGCGTCACCTCCGCCTGTAACGGTATAATTTCAGCATCCATCAATTTACTGAGTATATCATTATCCTCCCGCGGAACATAGCCGATCTTATGATTGTTAAAATGCAATGCAATCGCCCGTTCATCGTGTTGATTGTCCGGCTCTCTTACCAGCTCCAACAGATCCCCTTCATTCATCTGATCCAATAACTCCACCCCTTTATAAAACCTAAAACCCCGTACAAAAGTCTGCAGTAAATAGATCCGGTGATATTGTTTTACTACACCCGGTGGCAATACTGAAATTCCTAAAAAGCCAACCACTCCTCTGATAAAGTCGGATCTTTTCATTTTAAAATAATTCTAATTGCTGCGCCGGCACCGGCGATTCGGCAGCATCCTTTCCGTTAAATATCTCCATCTGGCCAAATTGTTTGTCTGTAATGCACATAATACCGATATGTCCCTTTTGCGGCAGGATCTTTTTTACCCGCTGCACATGTACTTCGGCATTTTCCCGGCTCATACAATGTCGGATGTACATGCTGAACTGGAACATATTAAACCCGTCGTCCAGGATCTGCTTCCGGAATTTCGCATAGCGCTTCCGGTCAACCCTGGTTTCCGTAGGCATGTCGAACATAACAATCACCCACATAATGCGATAGGCATTTAACCGTTCAAAATTCATTTCATTAGAATGATGGCGACAATACAGGATAGAGCAGCTTACGACTCGCGCCTTCAAAACATTTAGCCAAACTCGCCGTAGTGCGCTGTACCGCGTTCATCAACGGGCTCTTTTCATCATCAATGATCACGTCCATTGCCGGAATCCCAAGCAGTTGCTGCTTCATGGAAGGAGCCATATCCAGGAATTTTCCATTCATGCGGACAATTTCATGCACAATCCGGTCAACATAAGGCCGGTAGGGCTCCATAATATCGTCTGCCAAACAATAAGCATTGTATTGATTGCGATGAAAGATTCCCAATGTGGGTAGTAATCCGCTACCTACCAGATTACGGGCTACGATCGCCCGCAGAATAGCGTACCCGTAATTAAGCAGGTTGTTGGGAGGCTCCCCTTCTCTGAATCTTTTAAAACCAGGAAACAAAGGAAATATATTTTTCCAGTAATGGCTGGCGGCCTGCGCTTCGCAGTTATCGCTATCCCCGCTTTTTACTTTAGCAGCCAGGTTGAGCAATAGTTTATTGGGTATGCGGTACAACTGCAGCAAATTAGCCTGGTTAGTTATCTTGGCAATTACCGTCTGCTGCCAGAGCTGCTTTTTTAAAGGGGTCGACGCATCCAACTGGCTCTGAAAGCGCTGGCTTTGCAGCGTATGCCCGTCCAGGTTCAGCATAAGACCGGTGGGCAGGTGAATATCATCGCAGGTGATCAGCGCCACGTTGTTGGCCAGCAGTTTGGCTATAACGGAATGCGTTATGGTGATCTGCTGATGATCGAGGATCAGCACGCCTATATCTTCAATAGCAGCGGTCTTTATCTCGCCGGTATCCGCCAGCTCTACCAGTAATTGTTCATTTTTGGTTTTGAGATAGGCCGGATTGCCGAAGTATAGGGTGCGTTTAATCATGTACTCTGCATTAAATCATTCTCCATTTTCACATATTCTTCAAAATCTGTTTGCTTATTTTTATGAGACAGATTATATTGCTCCTGATCACCAAATAATCCTTTGGTCAATTGAGAATATTCATTCGGAAACGTTTGCCAGGATGTCCAGGGCCATTCGTCAATCTCTTTTTTAAATCCATGCTTAACAGGATTGAGATGTATATATAATATCAGATTACGTAAATAATCGTCATCCAACACCTCTTTTCTTTTAAAATTCTTTATAAATAAAGAGCCCCTTCGTTTGTAAACTTTATTAAACGCCTGCGTATAGCTACTGAAGAAATTAGCGAATTGTTTACTTAAAAAAGCGGTCCTGGCTTCAAACTCATCCAAAGTTTGAAACTTTGGATGAGTTTCGGCTATCGCTTCCTCGCTTTTTATCTTTACAAGCAAATGAAAATGGTTCGGCAGCAGGCACCAGGCAATGGTCTCGGCGATGGGGTCGATATGCTGACGGTATTTCTTTAAAAAGAAATTATAATTCTCCTTCTCCCGAAACAGGTTATCATCGCCATTGGCGTGGTTGTAAATATGATAATATGTTTTAAAATTGAGCACCTTTTGCTTTTAATATTCACCTACGCTTACTATTTCACCTATATGATTAATTCGGACTTTAATAGCGTTTTCAAAATACCCTAAGCTTTTAATATTTTTAAATGTAACATCCTTAAGTTCTTTTTTTTCGTCAACACTTGTCTCTAAATGATGTCTGAAAACATATTCTCTTACCGCAGAATTACCATACTCCACTTTTGACAACTTTTGCACTCTAAACAGATTGGGGCTTATTAACTTTTTATTTTCCGGATTTAACAAATCTGTTTCTCTGGGGTTAAAGCCTGTCCTTTCATTTGGAAATATAAAATATTCGTTTTGTTTCATCGAAAATAAAAACTGCCATCCCAATCCCTGATTGTACAGTTTATCAATAATAGGCTCTTCAGCATTTACAAGCTGAACTGCTTCAAAAAGAGATACAACTCGGTCTTGTAAATTTCCATTCTCATCAAGATAAATAGCTACGTGATGATTATTACCGGTACTTACAAAAGAGCTCGGTATTTGCTTTCCTTTTTCGTCTAAAATAGCATTACCAAGATGATCTTTTTTATGATGTAATGGCGCCGCATTTTTAATACCACTTATAGTAACCCGTTTTATTGCAATTCGTTTAGCCTCATTCTGCCAGATAGGATTTTTATCCAAATCGGAAAAAGCTTTCTTGGGGTCATTGCCAAAGTCGGCGAGACGCTTCAACAATATTTTCTTTACACCCTTATCTAAAATTTTTTCAATGGTTTTTATATCTTTCAGGTTTTCAGGCGTTACGTCTTTGCGAATGGAATAATCATCGTTCAGCCAGCGCAATAAAATTTTCTCAGGCAAAAGCTCTTGCCTGGCCTCATCAACGTAAAGAGGATTCTTGTTCAACGCATTTTTACCCCCGAAAGCCTTTTTAGGATCGTCTCCATTTGCTGCAAGTCGCTCCAACAGAAGTTTTTTATATTGGGGATTCGTAACCATTCCTATCATTTCTGCATCAAATTTCGGCCCTATTTTTTCCTCTTTGCCTTCATAATAACGATAC
>JAGIAQ010000178.1 GCA_017744795.1 Niabella sp.
GGGCATTCATCCAGTTCAACATATGGCCCGCTGCTGCTCCCCGGCATTTTTTACGGCGGTGGTAAAAGCGATCGAATCCCTGAAATACCCTTGTGCATTCAGGTAATAATGCATGTTTTGCATCGACTTGCTGATGAGCCCCGTATCCAGTTTGGTGGGGTTTTTTATTACCGCCCAAAATACCTTATCCTGTTCTTTCGATTGGATGCTGTCGTCCAGCTGTGGCACCAGGCCTGCCTCCAACCGGCTTTTTTCATCTTTGTCCGGCTGCCCGTTCACTTTTACCGTTGTCTGAAAAATAAAGGGATGTGCTTCCGGTGGATTTTTCACTACTGTAAATAATTTGCAGGAAGATAAAAACAACAGCGTGAGCACTGTTACTACGGTAAGAAATGTATTTTTGGACGGCTGTACCAGGAGGCGATGGTTTAATTAATAATTTATAGAACAGATGATTCCTAAATCCGAGATCAAATATATCCAAACTTTGTTCCAAAAAAAATTCAGAGATGCCGAGGGCTTATATCTGGCTGAAGGACCAAAAATACTGGATGAGGCCCGCGGTGCCGTCCCTGCAGCTATTCAAAAAATATTTGGGCTGGATACATGGATCAACCAAAACCGGTCGTTTTATCCGGGTGTTGAAATGAACGTTGTAGCGGAATTTGAACTGGAGAAGATCAGCCAGCTGAAAACCCCTAACCAGGTAGTGGCGGTAATGGCTCAACCGGTTGTGACAGGCGCCATTGACACAAGGGGAGCACTGGTGCTGGTGCTGGACGGCATACAGGACCCGGGCAATCTGGGCACTATTGTGCGCATTGCAGATTGGTTTGGCGTTCCACAGGTGGTTTGCAGCCGGGATTGTGCGGATATTTATAGCGCGAAAGTAGTTCAGGCTACAATGGGAAGCCTCTTCAGGGTGCCGGTACATTACACGGAGCTTTCGGCGTGGGTAGGGGCACAAAAGGGAACTCCTGTATACGGAGCTGTATTGAACGGAACGCCTTTAAAACAGGTTCAAAACGTTGCAGGGGGAATATTGGTGATCGGCAATGAATCAAAAGGCATCCGGCCGAAGGTGGAAGCGCTGCTTACGGAGAAAATAACTATTGAAAAAACGGGCGGGGCTGAATCATTGAACGCTGCCGTGGCTACGGGCATTTTGCTGGCTCATCTGAAATGAATCGCCCGTACTGCCTGAACTTTTTTTACGATATAGGTAGGAATAAGCAATACCAATAAACAAACAAGGAAGGTGGAAACACAAATAGCAATGACTTCCCAGGCAGAAATGGAAACCGCTGCTTCGCTGAGGTAATAGGCGCTTTCATCCAACTTAATAAAGCCCGTTTTTAATTGGGCAAAGATCAGCCCTAATGCACAAACGGCACCGATGACAATGCCGGTGATGGTTATCAGCAAACTGTGCCGCAGGAATATTTTCTGCACCGTCCAGTCCGAAGCGCCGATTGCCTTTAACACGCCGATCATCCGCATGCGTTCCAGCACTAGAATAATAAGACAAGTGATCAGGTTAATGACCGCTACAATGATCATAATAACAATTAGCAGGTTGCGTGTTACATCCTGCATATTCAGCCAGTCGAAAATGTTCGGAACAAAGGTTTTAATGCTTTGGGCATCCCAGTCTTCCGGCATAGAGGGCGCTTGCAACAGCTGATTGGCCACCGTATCAATTTTTTTATAGTCTTTGATAAACACCTCGTACCCCCCGATCTGGTCTGCATC
This sequence comes from Niabella sp., assembly GCA_017744795.1. GTDB lineage: Bacteria > Bacteroidota > Bacteroidia > Chitinophagales > Chitinophagaceae > Niabella. The sequence continues at coordinate 1,753 of JAGIAQ010000178.1, forward strand.
CCAGTCGTTCAACCGGCGTATCAGCTTCAGATCGGCAATGGCAAAGGCTTTGTCGTATTCTTCAATACCTGTTTTGTAAATACCTGTAACCGTAAGCCGGTCCGGCCGTAGGGAATTGTCCGGACGAATAAAATAGATGAGCACCCGGCTGCCGGTATCGAGCTTCAGCTGCCCGGCCGTATAATCAGAAAGCATGATCTCCCTGCTGTAGGTGGAATCTGAAAACCGGGGGGGGCGGCCTCTTTGAATAAACTGTTTCAGGTTGCCGAAGTTATAGGTACTGTCTACGCCTTTTACCAATACCCCTTCCAGGTCGTCCTTTGTTTTTACAATCGCATACCGGGTGGCAAAGGGCTGGATGGCGGTTACCTGTGGATTTTTTTTAACCTGCGCTACCAGGGCAGGGTTAGCCGTAATGGGAGTTTCTTCGGATACCACATATTGATAAGGGGCCATCGCCTGAATGCGGATATGGCCCCAGAAACTAAATACTTTTTCGCTTACCTTTTTTTGAAACCCATTGGCAAAAGCCAGAGTTATGATCATTACCGCAACGCTGATGGCGGTGGCTGCAACCGACAGCCGGATTATAAAACGGGAAAAAGAACGCTGTTTATTAAAGGCGATCCGGTTGGCAATAAAAGAAGCGGTATTCAACTGTGTGTTATAAAATTATTGAAGCTTCCTGGCATCCTCTAAAAACTTGGCCAGCCCGATATCGGTTAACGGATGTTTCAGCAACCCGAGAATGGATTCGAGCGGACTGGTAACCACATGGGCGCCCACTTCCGCACAGCGGATGATATGATTGGGGCTGCGCATGGATGCCGCCAGCACCTGGGTTTTTAATCCCTGGATATTATAGATGTGAACGATCTGCTCTACCAGTTGTACGCCATCCCAGCCCGTATCATCGATGCGACCTACAAAGGGCGATACATATTTTGCACCTGCTTTGGCACAAAGAATGGCCTGACCTGCATTGAATACCAGCGTACAATTGGTTTTAATGCCATTATCTGTGAACCATTTTATGGCTTTTACGCCCTCTTTGATCATCGGTACTTTTACGATGATGTTGGGGTGGATGGCCGCCAGTTTCTTCCCTTCTTCAATAATGCCGTCAAAAGTGGTGCTTACCACTTCGGCACTGATATCGCCATCCACGATATCGCAAATATCTTTGTAATGCTTCATGATGGCATCCTGCCCGGTAATGCCTTCTTTTGCCATTAAAGACGGGTTGGTGGTAACCCCGTCCAGTATCCCTAATGCATTTGCTTCTTTGATCTGGTCCAGATTGGCAGTATCAATGAAAAATTTCATATTCTTTTATTTTTTTGTTGTTTACCAAAAGTACTATTTGTTTTGCCACTGAAGCACAGAATCACTGAAGGAATTTCACGAGCCGTCCGCCAAGGAAGTATTGGGGCATGTTGCACGCCTCTCGTAATGGAGTGGCATCAACGATAAAACTGAGTACTGATGAAGGAATGCCGCGAAGCGGCCGGGAAGGATAAAAAAAATAAAAAAAGGCAGGCTACTCACATCGCGCCGCTACAACCACCTATCCTTGCTGTCTTCCGACCCTGGGGAGATTCGGTAGGAGCTGGCCGTATAAGACCTGCCGGCGGCAAATATAGGGCAAAACAGGCAAAGGAAGAGAATTATTGTGCCGAAGTATATGATATTTTTTATTTCTCACAGATGCCGCCGATTTACACAGATTTTAAGGCAATTCGTTGCGTTCTTGCTTTTTTGCGTCTTTGCGAGAAACCTCAACCGCCGCGTCCCTGCTCCGCTGTATCGCTGCGAGAGATCTATTTTTTATTTTCATCCCGTGATACGGGCTTGCTGATGGTTGCTTTTGAAACCAGCGTTTTCCCGAAACGGTTCTTGATGGCGTCCACCGCCTTATAAAGGTTTAATTTATCCTCCTGCCGGCTGAACAGGTCCATCTGCAACCCATCATCGGCCAGCTGGCTGAAGCGTACGCCGATCAGCCGCACCGGCCTTCCCTTTTGCCAGGATTTGTCAAAGATCTCTTTTGCTTTTTGGAACAGCTCGTCGTCCAATGCCGTGTAGGGGATGGATTCCTGCCGGTTAGTGGTTTCAAAATTGGCGTAGCGGATCTTAACCGTAATACAGCCCGTCAGCTTATTATCCTGCCGCAGGTCAAAGGCATTGCGCTCTGTAAGCGCAATCAGTTTTTTATACAGGAATTCAGGATCGGCCTGGTTTTCATGAAAAGTGGTTTCCCGGCTCATGCTTTTCTGATCCCAGTGCGTTTCCACTTCGGCGCTTCCCAGGCCCTGTGCTTTCTGCCACAGGTCTCCGCCCCATTTGCCCAGCTGGTCAACCAGCAGGTCTTTTGGGGTCAGGGCAATATCTTTAATAGTATGCAGCCCCATCCGGCGCAGCCGCAGTTCCGTTTGTTTACCCACTCCATTGATCTTTTCTATGCCTAAAGGCCACAAAAAATCCTTTTCCTTTCCGTGGGGGATTTCCAGGAATCCATTAGGTTTGGCTTCATTGGTGGCCATTTTACTGATAAATTTGGCGGAGGATAAGCCACAGGAGATAGGGAGGTTGGTTTCTTTAATAATATATTTTCGTAGCTCCTGTGTGTATCGGCTTACACCAAAGAATTTATCCATTCCGGTAAGATCGCAATAGAATTCGTCAACGGAAGCTTTTTGGTAAAGCGGCACTTTTGATGCGATGATCTCCGTAACTATTTTTGAATACTGTCCATATTTTTCATAATTGCCTTTTAAGACGATGGCCTGCGGGCATAATTTTAGTGCGGTTTGCATGGGCATAGCAGAATGGACGCCAAATTTCCGGGCTTCGTAGCTGCAGGTAGATACCACACCGCGGCCGGAAGTGCCGCCAACAATCACCGGCTTCCCCTTCAGCTCCGGCTTCAGAAGCAACTCTACGGATACAAAAAAAGAATCCAGGTCAAAATGAACGATATAACGGTTGGGTGATGGCACTACACAAAATTAAAAGAGGGTACTGGCCATTTCGCGTTCTATGTAACTATTTTATTTAAAAAATTTTCACCCGGGGGAATTATAATATTATGATTTTCAATATATATTTGATCTGAATTAAAAAAAAGTTCTTCCAACCCCCTGTTTTTTCATCTAATTTTCATTCTTTAACTTTTCTTTTGGCATAACGTTTGACTTTAAAATATTTTAAAAAAATCCGTAAAACATGAAAAAAATAGTTTACCCGGTTGTCTTGTTCTTAATTGGAAGCGCAGTAGTGATCTCCTGTAGCAAGAGTGATTCGGGCTCCAATTCGAGCACGCCGCCGGCAGGCGCTCAGAGTTTATCTGTGGTTTTCACAGATGCTCCCGTTAGTTATGACTCTGTTTTGATCGATATTGCATCGGTTGAAGCTAAGATAGATACCACGATTCATAAAGATGATGACAAGTTTGGAGATAATGACAGGGATGATGACAATGACGGTCTGAAAGCCGGAGACAAAGGGCACGATCATGACAACTTTGGTGTTTGGATGAACCTGAATCTTCCAGCAGGAAAATACGACTTTTTGAAATTAAGGAATGGTTTGGATTCCCTGGTGGCAAAAGCTGATGTAAAAGGAACCGTTCGTAAAATCAGAATTAAATTAGGAAACGGCAGCTACATCGTAAAAGGCGGAACTAAATATCCCCTGCAGCTGATAAACATGAAAAATAATAAGAACTACGTTTACATTAATTTACATGATGAAGACCGCGATGGCGACGATAAGAGCCCAACTGTTAAGGTGTCGATTGATTTTGACCTGGGCAGATCCATCATTGAAAAAGATGGCCAGTTCTACCTGTTGCCGGTATTGAAGCCTTTCAGCCAGAGAAGATCAGGCAAAATTGAAGGTAAAGTGTTGCCCCGTGATGCCTGGGCTGTTGTAAGAGCGGTTAGTGCTACCATGGACACTTCCAGCGCATTGCCCAACAAAGAAGATGGTGAATTTAAGATCAACGGATTGAAAGATGGTACATACAAAGTTTTGTATCAGTCTACTAACGGATATAAAGACACAACCATTTCTAATGTGATGGTTTCCGCTGGAAAAGAGACTAATTTACCTACTGTTACTATGCACA
>JAGIAQ010000179.1 GCA_017744795.1 Niabella sp.
CGGTTATACGGGGGCAGGAGCAAATGGTTACAATCGTTGCGAATGATAAGCCCTTAAAAGAACTGCTTCACGAAGTGGAGCAACAAAGCCGGTACACAATTTTATACAGTGACGATATCATCCCGGACTCGCTGAAAATCACCATTGCATTGCCCAAAATGACAGTTTCAAAAGCTTTGGACACCATCCTGGCATCCAAAGGGCTATTTTTTTCACCACAATCACAAGGAATGATTGTAGTGGGAAGCACTGCTTTAAAAGCGGCTGATTCTTTGCGCGGGGAAAAGAATGCGGGCATTTCCGGAACGATCTCAGATGAAGAAGGGCACCGGGTTGCTTTTGCTACCGTCTCTTTGTTTGCGGGGGACAGTATGCTCCGGATGACCTCCTGTGATGAACAGGGTTTGTTCAGGCTTTCAGATGCCTTCAGTAATGATAGTACGTATCGGTTAAGAATATCTGCCATCGGCTACGAAGCGAAACCGGTTGTTTTTGTGTTCCCGGATACTGCGATTTTGGCCGGGATCCAATTAAGCCATAATAAAAGCCTGCTAAGCGCCGTTACGGTTACAACCCGAAAGCCATTTGTAGAGCGTTTGGTAGATCGCCTGGTCGTTAATGTAGACCAATCACCGTTGGAAAATGCAGGTACTGCCCTGGATGTATTGCAACGCGCACCAGGGGTAATGGTAGATTATAACGGCATCGTCCGGTTCAACGGGAATACAGTTCGCATTATGATCAATGGGGTACAGCAGCGCATGAGTCCTTCCGATCTTGTAAATTTTTTAAGAGGATTGCGGTCGGAGGATGTTAAAAAGCTCGAAATTATTCCAACGCCACCCGGGGAATATGAGGCCTCCGGCATAGGGGGTATTATTAATATTGAGTTGAAACGATCTGTAAAAGACGGGTATAAACTGACGCCTTCGGTTATTTATCGTCAACAGAACAATAAACCCTATTATACGCCTGCGCTAACTATAATGGCCAAACAGGGACGGTTAAATATATATGGAAATGTAAATTATACAAGTGATAAAAGCAGTTATATTTCAGATACGAAAAATTATTATTCAGATGGCGGCATTCTTGATCAAATTGGAGCCCGGGATAATGATAACAGGAGCAGGAATTATATGCTGGGATTGGTGTATGAGTTGTCTGACCGGCAAACGGTCAGCGGGCAGGTTATAAACGCTGGAACAAAAAATAACCAGTTTTTTGATACAAAGCTGAATTTTGAGCGGCCGGCGGGTCCTTTTGACGGACATTCAGTAGCCCATCGCTTAACCAATTACCGGAATACCGGCGCTACCGTTAATTATCAATTAAAATTAGATACCACGGGATCGGAATTTAAGCTGGCGGCCGATTATTATACAAGCAATAATTGGGAAAATAATCAATACAACTCCGTATATAATGAGAGCAGCAGGAATACAGGGTATCAGAATTTTACCCCGGGGCTAACTACAATGTATAGCGGCGGCGCTGATGTTTTAAAGAGGGTGGGCCGTACTTTCAAATTCAGAACAGGATTGAAAATAAACAATACCGCGCGCGACAATACCCTCCTTACCCAGCGAATAGCAAATGGCGCTTGGAGAACAGATAGCGCCAACAGCAACCGGTTTCTTTACAAAGAAGCTATTTATATGGGTTATATAACCGGGGAAACCAGGATTATCAATACCGGTGTTAAGCTGGGGCTGCGAGCAGAAAATACAAAGATGGAGGGGAATTCGGTAACGCAGCACCAGGAATTTTCCAGAAATTACCTCAACCTTTTCCCTTCCGTTTTCATAAACCAGGCTATAGGAAAAAAGAAAACCGATGCCGTTTATTTTAGTTATGCACGAAGGATCGAGCGCCCGGGTTTCAAGGAATTGAATCCTTACACGATCTATTTTGGCGACTTCTCTATCTTGCGGGGTAACCCCGATTTGTTGCCGCAGTTCTCTCATAACTTCAGGTTGGGGTATACTTTTTTGAAAGGATTTTCGCTGGATTTTGATTATAATAAGATCAGGAATGGCATCGCCCCGATATCCGACCCGCTGCCGGGAAATATTATTGAAACAGAGCCCCGCAACCTTAGTAGTACCGGCAATTATGGATTGTCATTGTACGCACCTGTGAAGCCCTTTAAATGGTGGGATGTTAATTTTTATGGCAGGGTTTATCATCAGTCTTATGCCTTACCCGATGGGGCGCTCAAAAAAAATAGCTGGTTCGTTAATTGCGTACAAACATTCAGAATTCCTAAAAACTGGGAAGTAGCACTTTTTTTCAATTACCAGGCGCCGTATATCAATGGAAATGAACAGTGGGCGCCCTTGTTTTTTTCGTACTGTGCTATTACAAAAAAAATGTGCAACGAAAAGTTACGCCTGCGGCTATCGTTGGAAGACATTTTAAATTCTTACCGGGAAAAATATACGATCGATTATAAAAATACAATACAGGATTTTTATCAGAAACGGCCCACGCGGGTGGCATCGCTTTATGTCAGTTATAATTTTAGTTGGGGTAAAAAAGTAAAAGAGAATCAAATAGAGCGCAGTAACGATGAAGAACGTAAACGTTTGTAAGTATCCTCTAAAAGCAAAATAATGAATATGTTTAAAGAAGAACGGTACGCATATATTCTGAAAAAACTGAAAAGCAAACACCGGGTTCTTGTTGCCGATCTGACCATCGAAATGGAAGTGTCCCCTGATACTGTGCGCAGGGATCTGCAGGAGCTTGAAGAAAAGAAATTACTGATCAAAGTGCATGGCGGCGCGTTGCCGGCAGATTTTGGAACGCTGCATTAAAAGTGATGAGCAATAAGAATAGTATCATCTTAAAAGCAACGGATAGCAGACTACAGTAACGTTCCTTTAAGTACCAGATAGGCTACCGAAAAATAAATGATGATCCCGGTTACATCCACCAGGGTGGCCACAAAAGGAGCGGAGGAGGTGGCAGGGTCCAGTCGTAACCGTTTCAAAATAACCGGAAGCATAGAGCCGATGAGGCTTCCCCACAATACAATGCCCATTAAAGTAAAGAAAATGGTTAACCCTACCAGCATCCAGTGCGCTCCGTAATCGTACAGGTGCAGGTGCTGCCAGATCGAGATACGGATAAAACCGATGGTGCCCAGCGTGGTGCCCAGCATCAGGCCGGAGAGGATCTCCCTGCGCATAATACGCCACCAGTCTTTGATGGTCACTTCACCCAGGGTCATCGCCTGTATAATAAGGGTAGAAGCCTGTGAGCCGCTGTTGCCGCCGCTGCTCATGATCAGCGGAATGAATATTGCCAGCAGGGCTGCTTTTTCGATTTCCGCTTCAAAATGCTGCATGGCGGTAGCCGTAAGCATTTCGCTCAGGAAAAGAATGATCAGCCAGCCAACCCTTTTTTTATAAAGCTTTAAAAGCGCAATATCCAGATAGGGTTCTTCAAAGGCCTGGGTACCCCCCATCTTCTGCATATCCTCACTATATTCCTCCGTGGTTACCCACAGGATATCATCGATGGTTACAATCCCCAGCAATTTATCTTCTTCCGTAACAACCGGCAGGGCTATGCGGTTGTTCATTTTAAATACTTCAGCTGCCGTTTCCTGGTCGTCGTACGCATTGAGTGAAATTACTTTTCGCTCATCCATCAGCTCAGAGACCTTGGTATCCGGTGCACTGAGAATGAATTCACCGATGCGAATATCATCGAGCAACTCACCTTTTCGGTTGATCACATAAAGTACGTTTATCGCCTCGCTGTTCTTACCGTATTTACGAATGATGTCAAAGACTTCTGCAACGGTGTTGTATGGGTATACATAAACATAATCGGGGTTCATCAAACGCCCGATGCTGTTTTCCGGGTAGCCCAGGAGCGACAGGGTTATTTTCCGCTCCTCGGGATCTAAAAGTTTGATCAGCTCTCTTACGGCGTTGGCCGGCAGCTCTTCTAAAAAGTCAGTACGGTCATCCGCCGGCAGGTCATTGAGCAGCTCCGCTGTTTTATTGGGAGGGAGTTCCTGAATGATACTTTTTTGATTGCTGGTTTCCAACAGCTTAAACACGCTGGCAGCGCGGTGCACCGACATGTTGGCGATGATCTGGCTCTCGTATTCAGGCTGTTCGTAAATGAGTTCGACCACGTCGGTAATATTCTGGGCATCTAAAAATTTTTTGATTTCCAGTTTATCCTCAGTGGCGATAACCTCCTGAAAGGAGTCTATTAATGCTTTATCTTCTTCCTCTTCAAAAGCCATGCGTCAAAAATACGAAGATCATTTCCTTTGGAGACAAAGAATTGGAAATTTAATGAAGGAGATAATTTAACGGCGAAGGCGCTGCGCCATTTTTACCGTCATTTCGACCCCGACCTCAGAAGGGGGAGAAACCTCGCCCTTTAACAACGAGATTTCTCCTCGCTTTCTTTCAGAAATGCTCGTCGAAACGACGATCTCGTTGTATATTCCCCATTCTCTAAAATTCCATTCCCCGCGTCCTGGCGCCTTCGCGGTTAAGTGCTGTCGCTCCGCTACTTTTGTAAAAATAATATTTCATGATCGCCCCTTGTTTATACATAGCTGCAACGGAGCAAATGGGGAAGGGGGTGTTTACCAGCGCTCCCATTACGGCAGGTTCGGTAATCGAGATCGCCCCGGCAATTATTATGTCGGCCCGGGAACGCAAACTCCTGGATCAAACCCTTTTGCATGATTATATTTTTGAATGGGGGTTTGATGGCAAACGATGCGCCATGGCCCTTGGCTGGGTGCCCATTTACAACCATTCCTTTCGCAGTAATTGCGAATACGAGATGGATTATGAAACCAATTCCATACAAATAAAAACCGTGCGCGATATCGCGGCAGGCGAGGAACTTTTTATCAACTACGGTGGCAGCTGGGATGCGGATAAGCAGGTTTGGTTTGAGGCGAAGTGAAGTGAATAGTCAATAGTCAATAGTCAATGGTCAATAGTCAATGGTTCATGGATTGCACTATTAACTATCGGCTATGAACTATGGTCTCTTGTTATTCAAAGTAAATCCGAACCGTTTGGTACAGCAGTTGGTTCTGCAAAATGTTGGACGACTGGCTTGCCTTGTCTGAAAAGCCTTTTAGTCCGAAAAGACCAGCAGCATTTCCTTTATTGATAGCGATCTCCAGGTAATCGGCGCTGTTAAACAACGCCAGTTTATCGCCTTCGCGTACATCGGCGTAAGATTCGCTGATCTTATCAATGACTTCATCGCGCTTAAACACGATCCGGAAATTTCGCCCGTTGCGGTGCTCTTCAAATTGTTTGCGTGTAATATTCACAATTACGTTCTCAAAATTGTCGATAAAGATGATCTGTCCTTCCATGTAACCCGCGTCCACTACCGGCTGCAGCGGATTTTTCTCTCTGAAGTTGAAATCGGGGATACCTATTTTTTGTATGGATTCGCCGTTCATCAACCGTTGAACGGTTTGGGCAATGATCCCGGTAATATATAATGTATTCTTAATTGCTTTTTTATTCAGCGGGATGCCGATAATGATATCCGGCCGCTCTTCAAGGATCATATTCAGCAGCCCGTTATCCGCACAAATAATATACTGGTTCTTATGAAACGCTACCAGCAGGTTCTCCGGCTTGGCGCCGAAAAGATTTACCAGGATCAGGTGAAAGGTAAATTCCGGAAAGTTTTTGAAGGCCCCCCGGCAGACATAAGAGGCCTGCGGAAAATTGAAGGGCGTAATGTTGTGAGAAATGTCGACCAGGCTGATATCGGCATCGATCTGTAACAACTGTGCTTTAATGGCTCCCACCAGGTAATCCTGATAACCGATGTCTGATGTTAGTGTTACAA